>JAFVQA010000143.1 GCA_017505015.1 Clostridia bacterium | reverse complement strand
TTTCGATAACCATTCTGTCAAAATAAGAGTCAGAAATATAGTTTTCAATACTGCTTATTTGAACAGGTGAACCTTTTCTGCCCAAAACGCAATGGCCTTCGCATTGTTTTTCGTGGTCGCATACTAACGAACAAACGATAGAAAGCGGGTTGTTTTCAAAAAGCATTGCACCGGCACCGTTAATGTCGTTGCTTAAAAATGCTTGTATCATTTGTGGGATAGGGGTGTTAATAGGGCAACCCTGTCTGCACATAGGTTTTTTACAGTTAAGGCATCTTTTAGCCTCGTTAACTACGTGAACTGCCATAATAAATTTCCTCCAATATTATTATATCAAAAAAGAAATTATTGTAAAGACCCTGTATGTTTTTAAATTTTTGTTTAAAAAATAACGCATTTTAAAGTCTTTTAAAGTTGCTTTAAATTTTTGTTTGGAGTATAATATGTAGTCTAAGGAGTGTTATTATGAATCTTGGCGATATTTTTGGTCACAATCCAGAGTATAGTTTTGTAGGCATTCTTCTTGCCGCATTTATTCTCGTTACAGTTTTTGTATGTCTTATCGTTTTTTGGTACGTTCCAAAATTCAAAAAGAAAGCAAAGGGTTTCAACGTTGGCAAACAATTGTCAAAACTTGACAAAAACAAATTCAAAGTTATTCGCAAAATGTATTTCGAAAACATTCGCAATCGCAGATTTGCCGAAAACATCATCATTGGCAATAACGGCGTTTTTGTTGTAAAAGCACAGTTCGAACTTGGCAAAATTTCTAAAAACGAAAAAGGCAAGTTTGTCGTAGAAAAAAACGGTGCGATTCGTGTTCTTGGTGATTATGAACAAGACAACAAAAAAGTGTTCGACAAAATGGTTAAAGTTTACAATCGTTTCAGTGTTGTAAAATTTTATTCAGTGGTTGTTTTCCCAAACAGTTGCGAAATCAATTACACTCCTGAAGAAGGTTTTTTTGGCAAGCTTAAAGACGTTGTTGGTTATATCGAAAAACAAACAGGTTATAAAATGAACGATGAAATGCGCGATGATCTTTATTATTCATTGTGCAAAGAAGACGAAAAAAACAGACGTTAATTTCTCTTTATTATATATAGGTGATAAATGCTTTGTGTTGTGACTTTGCAATTAAGACCGTCAATGATTGTTTATCTTTTCAATCTTGCGGCAATTGTGGTTATGATTTTTCGCGAAAGGCGCAAACCGCAGTCAATTCTGGTGTGGTCCTAGGCGTTTTATGCCTTGCCAATCATTGCGTTCATCTTTTATATATTCATTGGCCGTGGCCCAACGCTTTCCAAAAAGAAAAAATATCTTGGCAAAGTGCTGGCTGACGAAAAATATTACCGCATTTTAGAAGAAAGTTATATTCATCTCGAGGGCATTGCCACAGATTTGTCAAACGACACGCGAGAATTTATAAAATTCTGCACAAGATATAACAACAGCCCGTGTCTTGTTTTTAACGACATGGAGGTTTTTACAGATATCAATATGCAATACGAACGTATGCTTTGCGATATCAAAAATGCAAAACAATACGTTAACGTTCTCTACTTTATATATAAGGATAGCAAAATTGGCAGGCGTCTTCGTGATTTGCTTGTAAAAAAAGCTAAAGAGGGCGTTATAGTAAGGGTTTTGGTTGATGACTTTGGCACGTGGCGAACAGGCAACAAATTTTTCAAGCCTATTCAGCAAGCTGGTGGCGAAGTTATAAGGTTTTTGTCGTCAAGACTCAGATATTTCAACCGTAATGTAAACTATCGCAACCACCGTAAAATAGTTGTTGTTGATGGCGAAGTTGCCTATACGGGTGGTGCAAATATTGGCGACGAATATGCAAATATGGGCAAATTGCCTTGGCGTGACACTCATTTGCGCATTGTTGGCGATGCAGTTGCGGCACTTAATCTTCGTTTTTTGCAAGACTATGCCTATGCATCAAACAAAAAGATAGATTTGTCAACTTTCAGCATAAAAGATCACGAGGTTAACAATCTTCTTCCTGTGCAGGTGGTTTCATGTGGGCCTGACTGGCAGGAACAAAACTTAAAACAAACTTATATAAAACTTATTTATTCTGCAAAAAAACGCATCTGGTTGCAAACACCTTATTACATTCCAGACGATGCGTTTCAAGATGCAATCAAATCTGCAATAAACAGCGGTGTAGACGTTCGAATAATGGCTCCGGGTGTTCCTGACAAAAAGCTTGTTTATTACGCTACAAAAAGTTATCTTGCCGATTTGGTAAAAGCAGGTGCAAAAGTTTATTTTCATCCTAAATTTTTGCATGCAAAAACTTTGCTTATCGATGATGAAATTTCGTCAATAGGCACTTTCAATTTGGATATACGCAGTTTTCAGCTTCATTTCGAGCTGACAAACTTCATATATGGCAGGCAATTTGGTCTTACTTCAAAAAATATTTTTTTAAAAGACCAAAGCATGTCAAAACAGTGGACAAAGCAAGACGTTAAAAACAGAACGAAACGCGAAAGGTTTTTAGAATATATAATGAGACTTTTCAGTCCGCTGTTATAAAAACAAAAGCAAATTATTATGATCAGACACTTTACACCACAAGACAGACAATTTTATATTGATTGTTCAAAAATGTTTTTTAGTTCTCCCGCTGTCGTTCACGAAGTAAGCGAAGAAAACTTTAAAACAACTTTTGACATGCTTATCAATCGCGATCCGTCTGTTGAAGGTTTTATTCTCGAATATCAAGGAGAAAGAGCCGGCTACTTTATTGCTTCGTTTGCTTATTCAAACGAAGTTGGTGGCACTGTTATGTGGTGCGAGGAGTTGTTTGTTCTTCCGCAATACAGATCAAAGGGAATAGCATCTTCTTTGTTCGAATATGTAAAGGCAAATTATGGTCACAAAGTCAAACGTTTCAGACTTGAAGTAACAAAGTCAAACGCACGAGCCGTTAGGCTGTACAAAAAACTTGGCTTTAACGAACTGCAATATTTGCAAATGCATATAGACAATTAAGGAGATATTTAGATACATTATGGATTACAGTAAATTTTTGAGTCGCAGGGTTACAAGTTTCAAACCAAGCGGCATTCGTAAATATTTTGACCTTCTCAACGAGATGGAAGACGGCATTTCTTTGGGTGTTGGCGAACCAGACTTTATCACGCCAGAACCAATCAGAAACGCTGCTATCGAAAGCATAAAAAACAAACAAACAAAATATACTTCAAATGCAGGTCTTTTCGAACTTCGTGAGGCTATTGCAAAATATCAAAAACAATTTATCGGTGTAGACTACGATCCACACGATGAAATCGTGGTTACTGTTGGTGCAAGCGAGGCGTTGGATATCGCAATGCGCACTTTGCTTGACCCGGGTGACGAAATCATCATTTTGTTGCCAAGCTACGTTTGTTATGAACCAGACGCTCAACTTGCAAACGCGGTTATCAAACCAATCTATCTCAAGGCAGAAAACAAATTCCGCCTTACTCCAGAAATGATAGAAGAAGTTGTTACACCAAAAACAAAAGTAATTTTGCTTGCTTATCCAAATAACCCAACTGGCGCTATTATGGAAAAAGAAGATCTCGAAAAAATTGTGCCAACAATCATCAAACACGATTTGTTTGTTATTTCAGACGAAATCTACAGCGAACTTACTTATGGTAAAAAACACGTTTCAATTGCAGCACTTCCGGGCATGAAAGAACGCACAATCGTTATCAATGGTTTTTCAAAATCATTTTCAATGACTGGCTGGCGCATGGGTTATTTCTGTGCACCAAAACCTGTTGCAGAACAAATGTACAAAATTCACCAATTTCTTATTATGTGTGCAAACACTCCAGGTCAACATGCCGCTTTGTTTGCTCTTAACGATGGTTTCCAAAACGACTTTAAATACGTTCGTGAAATGAGAGAAGAATATAATAAGAGACGTGTGTTCCTTGTAAATAGCTTTAGAGAAATGGGTTTTGACGTGTTTGAGCCAGAAGGAGCATTTTACGTGTTCCCACAAATCCCAAAAGATTTGGGCATTGGCAGTGAAGATTTTGCATATGAACTCATTATGAGCAAAAAAGTGCTTGTAGTTCCTGGCGAAGCTTTCAGCGATGCAGGTGCGGGATATCTTCGTTGTTGTTATGCAACAAGCATGGAAAAACTCCAGGTAGCAATGAAACTTATTGGCGAATTTGTTGCAGAATTGAGAGAAAAAAACAACTTGAAAAAAAATTAAAAAATTTTTAAAAAAGTTGCAAAAAACTGTTGACATCACATAAAAAGGGTGTTATTATATGTAGGCTGTCGCGCAAGTGACGGTGAACAAATGGACATTGACAACTGCATAAGAGCAAAGTAAAGTAACAAACACAAAAACGAAAGTTAATATGAAAATTTTTCAATAATGCGATTTTCGTTGAGGAAGAGAACAAGGGACT
>JAFVQA010000142.1 GCA_017505015.1 Clostridia bacterium | reverse complement strand
TTTTTATCGAAACAATGTTATATTTTTAACAAATAAGATAATTTTTATCAGGAGGTATTTATGGAACTTTTGTTGATCATAGTTGCATTTGCCGTTGTTTTGGCAGTGTGCTATGCAGCGTTCAACTACTTCGGCGTTAAAAAAATGAGCGAAGGCACAGAACGTATGCAAGAGATTGCCGGTGCAATTCGCATTGGTGCAAATGCATTTATTCGCTATGAATACAAAATTGTAGCAATCATTGGTTCTGTCGTTGCCGTTTTGCTTGGTGTTATCATCAGCTGGCAAACAGGCGTTGCCTTTGTAATCGGTGCCGTTCTTTCTGCATCTGCAGGTTGGGTTGGCATGAAAATTGCTACTTATTCAAACGTTAGGGTTGCAAATCGTGCAAGAGAAACAGGTGACCTCGGTCAAACTCTCAAAGTTGCCTTTAAAGGTGGCTCTGTAATGGGTTTGTGCGTTGCTGGTTTTGCATTGCTTGGTATTCTTATCGTTTATCTAGTGTTTGGTCTTGGTCTTGGTCAAATTGGTCAGATCGTAGACGGTGCAATTCCAAAAAACTGGTTTGGACTTGACGTATCTTTCACAATGACAGTGTCTGGTTATGCACTTGGCTGTTCTGTAATTGCATTGTTCAACCGTGTTGGTGGTGGCATTTACACAAAAGCAGCAGATATGGGTGCTGACCTTGTTGGTAAAACAGAAGTGCACTTGCCAGAAGACGACCCACGCAACCCTGCAACAATTGCAGATAACGTTGGTGACAACGTAGGTGACGTTGCCGGTCTTGGTTCTGACTTGTTGGAATCATACGTAGGTGCAATTTTGTCAGGCGTTATTCTTGCTTGCGAATTGTTCGTTCACGGCACAGTTACAGATGCAGGCTTGTTGGGCAAACTTTTGCTCTTCCCAATTTTGTTTGCAGGTTGTGGCCTTATTTCTTGCATAATTGGCATTAGCTATTTGCTCATCAAACGCAAACTTTCTAGCCACGTTCATCGCGAACTCAATATGGCAACGTGGATCTCTGCGGGTCTTGCCGTTGCAATTGGTTTTGCTTTGAGCTGGTTTATTTTTGACGGCCACACAAGCGACGAACTTTTGGCACTTGGTTTTAAACTTGGCAAATTGTCACCATGGGTTGCTGCAATGTTTGGTATTGCCGCAGGTATCCTTATCGGTGCTATTTCAGAATATTACACAAGCTATGACTACAAACCAACAAAGAAAATTGCTCACGCATCTGCAGAAGGTTCTGCCCTTACAATCACACAAGGTATGTCGGTTGGTATGATCAGCTGTATGCTCCCTGTTGTTGTTTTGGGTGCTGCAATTTTTGGTTCTTATCTCGTTGCAGGCATGTATGGTGTTTCTTGTGCTGCAATGGGTATGTTGTCTTTCGTTGCTGCAACAGTTTCTGTTGACACATACGGCCCAATTTCAGACAACGCAGGTGGCATTGCCGAAATGAGCAAACTCGACCCATCTGTTCGTGAAATCACAGACAAACTCGACTCTGTAGGCAACACAACTGCTGCAATCGGCAAAGGCTTTGCAATCGGTTCTGCTGCACTTGCCGCATTGTCACTCATGAACTCATATCTCTATGCATTTGGCGGTGTAGATGCAAATGGCATTTTGCTTAACATAGTTAATCCACTTACACTCGTTGGTGCTTTGCTTGGTGCTGCATTGCCATATCTCTTCAGTGGTATGCTTATCGATGCAGTTGCAAAAGCAGCACGCAAAATGGTTGACGAAGTTCGTCGTCAGTTCCGTGAAATCAAAGGTCTTATCACGGGCGAAACTTTGCCAGACTACAAAACTTGCATCGAAATTTCTTCACAGGGTGCACTTAAAGAAATGCGTGTTCCTTGCATAATGGCAATTTTGTTCCCAATCGTTTCTGGTTTTATCTTTGGTGCAAGGTTTGTTGGTGGTTTGCTCATTGGTGCAACAATGTCTGCAATCATGCTTGCAATTTTCACTGGCAACAGTGGTGGCGCATGGGATAACGGTAAAAAGTTTATCGAAGCAGGTGGCGTTGCAGGTCACGGCAAAGGCTCACTCGCTCACGACGCGGCAGTAGTTGGTGATACAGTTGGTGACCCACTTAAAGATACGGTTGGCCCATCACTCGATATCCTCATTAAAATCATGTCTACAATCTCACTCATCGCAGTAGTAGTATTCAGCCAATACAACTTGTTTGCTTTCTTGGGTTTGTAAGATAAACAAAATAAAACAGTTTTAAAAACAACATAGTTTTATAAAAACAAAAGTCCACTTAAAAAAGTGGACTTTTTTTGTTTAAAATTCTTAAAACTGTTGACATCAAAAAAAATTTTGTGTTATACCTATGTCAACTTTACGGAGGATTTTTTATGATTCGCATTGGTATTTTTGGTTATGGCAATCTTGGCAAAGGTGTTGAATGTGCCATACAACAAAACCCAGATATGATTTTGGCAGGTGTGTTCACTCGTCGTGACCCTGGTGAAGTAAAAACACTCACAAACGCACCTGTATATAAAATAGAAGATGCAGTTAATATGGCAAACGAAATTGACGTTATGATTTTGTGCGGTGGCAGTGCAACAGATTTGCCAGAACAAACTCCACAACTTGCAAAACTTTTCAACGTGGTTGACAGTTTTGACACGCACGCACGCATTCCGGAGCATTTTGCCAACGTAGACGACGTTGCAGTGCAAAGTGGAAAAACTGCCATTATTTCAGTTGGCTGGGATCCTGGCATGTTTTCACTCAATCGTCTTTATGCGGGTGCAGTTTTGCCAGAAGGCAAGGACTATACTTTTTGGGGTAAAGGTGTGAGCCAAGGTCATTCTGACGCTATAAGGCGTGTTGAAGGCGTTGCAGACGCAAGACAATATACCGTTCCTGTGCAAGAGGCACTCGATGCAGTTCGCAGTGGCGCAAATCCAGAGCTTACTACAAGACAAAAACACACACGTGAGTGTTTTGTGGTTGCAAAAGAGGGTGCAGACCTTGCCAAAATTGAAAATGAAATTGTAAATATGCCAAACTATTTTGCAGATTACGACACAACCGTTACCTTTATTTCGCAGGAAGAACTTGACAAAAACCATAAAGGCATTCCACACGGGGGCTTTGTTATTCGCAGTGGAAAAACAGGCATAAATAAAGAAAATAATCACATTATAGAATACAGTTTAAAACTCGACTCAAACCCAGAGTTTACTTCTTCTGTGTTGGTTGCATATGCACGTGCTGCATATCGCATGAACAAAATGGGCATGGTTGGTTGCAAAACTGTGTTTGACGTTCCGCCTGCATATCTTTCTGCATTTGACGGTGCATATCTCCGCAAAACTTTGCTTTAACAAAAAAATTAAAGGCATCTCTAAAAAAGAGTTGCCTTTTTTTGTGCCTAAAAATACAACTTTTGCCATAAAATGTATGGACAACCCACAAAAAAGTGTAATTTAATTTGACAAAACAAATTAGTTTTTTGACATTTGTACATTTTTTCGCCTAATTTCAAAATGCCTATTGAAATTGGTTTTTTAATATGTTATAATTTGAAAAATATAATTGAATATGCTGATTTTGTCGATTTTGACAAATATTTTGCAAAATTTATTATTTGGGGATTAACTTATCTGCACGAGGTTGCAGATAACTTGATTTAATAAACTTACCATCAAAAGGGAGGAGATGTGTATGGCAAAATATGTAATGGCATTGGATGCAGGTACAACTAGTAACAGATGTATTCTCTTCAACGAAAAAGGTGAAATGTGCAGTGTTGCTCAAAAAGAGTTCACTCAATATTTCCCACAAGCAGGTTGGGTAGAACACGACGCAAACGAAATTTGGGCTAGCCAATACAGCGTTGCTGTAGAAGCTATGGCAAAAATCAATGCAAAAGCAAGTGACATCGCTGCAATCGGTATCACTAACCAACGTGAAACTACAATCGTTTGGGATAAAAACACTGGCGAACCTGTATATCATGCAATCGTATGGCAATGCAGAAGAACTTCTGAATATTGTGACTCATTGAAAGAAAAAGGTCTCGTTGACAAAATCCGTTCAAAAACTGGTTTGGTTATCGACGCCTACTTCTCAGGCACAAAAATCAAATGGATCCTTGACAACGTTCCTGGTGCAAGAGCTAAAGCAGAAGCTGGCGAATTGCTCTTCGGTACAGTTGAAACTTGGTTGATCTGGAAACTTACTAAAGGCAAAGTTCACGTAACTGACTATTCAAACGCTTCAAGAACAATGCTTTTCAACATCAATACTTTGGAATGGGACGATGAAATCCTTGCAGAACTCAACATTCCAAAATCAATGTTGCCAGAAGCAAAACCATCAAGCTGCGTATACGGCGAATCAGATGCTGATTTGTTCGGTGGCGCAATCAAAATCGGTGGTGCTGCAGGTGACCAACAAGCTGCATTGTTTGGCCAAACTTGCTTCACAGCAGGCGAAGCTAAAAACACATATGGTACTGGTTGCTTCATGTTGATGAACACTGGTGAAAAACCTGTATTCTCACAAAACGGCCTCGTTACTACAATCGCTTGGGGTCTTGATGGCAAAGTTAACTACGCTTTGGAAGGCTCAATCTTCGTAGCAGGTGCTGCTATCCAATGGTTGAGAGACCAACTCAAAGTTATCGATTCTGCTGCTGACTCTGAATACATGGCAACAAAAGTTAAAGATACAAACGGTTGCTACGTTGTTCCTGCGTTTGCTGGTTTGGGTGCTCCTCACTGGGATCAATACGCTCGTGGTACAATCGTTGGTTTGACACGTGGTGTTAACAAATATCACATCATCCGTGCAACTCTCGAATCTTTGGCATACCAAGTTAACGACGTTCTCGACGCTATGAAAGCTGACTCTGGCATCAACCTTGCAGCTCTCAAAGTTGACGGTGGTGCATCTGCAAACAACTTCTTGATGCAAACACAAGCTGACATCATCGGCGCACCTGTTAACCGTCCTGTATGCGTAGAAACTACTGCTATGGGTGCTGCATATCTCGCAGGTCTCGCAGTTGGTTACTGGGCAAGCAAAGAAGACGTTATCAAAAACTGGGCTATCGACGCTGTTTTCAAACCAGCTATCAGTGCTGACGAAAGAGCTAAGAAAATCAAAGGTTGGAAGAAAGCTGTTAAATACTCATTCGGTTGGGCTAAAGAAGACTAATTTTTTTCAACAACAGACTGCGGTCTATAAACTAAACTGACTTTAATTTTTAAAGTAAATAAATAATAAAAGGGGAAATTATTATGGATATGATGCCTTATTTGGCCGAACTTATCGGTACTATGATGCTCATTCTCTTGGGTGACGGCGTATGCGCAAACGTTAACCTTAACAAATCAGGTATGAAAGGTGCTGGTTCAATCCAAATCACTTTCGCTTGGGGTCTTGCAGTTCTTGTTCCTGCATTCATCTTCGGTACAGCTTCTGGTGCACACTTCAACCCAGCGTTGACAATTGCTCTTGCTGCTGACGGTTCAATGGCTTGGAGTCTTGTTCCTGGTTATATCGTAGCACAATTTGCTGGTGCTTTCTTGGGTGCTTGCTTGGTTTACTTGTTGTTCAAAAAACAATTCGACGAAACAGAAGATCCAAACACAATCCGTGGTGTATTCTGTACTGGTCCTTCAATTCCTAACATGCCACTCAACATCCTTTCAGAAGCAGTAGGTACATTCGTACTCGTATTCGCTATCAAAGGTATTGGTCAAGTTGGTGCTACTTCAGAAGTTCTTGGTGAAACTGTTTTCACATCAATGACAGGTGTTGTAGGTTTCAACTACTTCTTGGTATTCGCTATCATCGTATCAATCGGTATGTCTCTCGGCGGTTTGACTGGTTATGCTATCAACCCTGCTCGTGACATCGGCCCACGTCTTGCTCACGCTGTATTGCCTATCAAAGGTAAAGGTGACTCTAACTGGAAATACGCTATCGTAACTGCAGTTGGTCCTGTTCTCGGTGCTTTGGCAGGTGTTGGTCTCTACGCTATTCTCCCATGGACAATCTAATAAAGATTTGACAGGAAGAAACAAAAAAGAGTAATTATTAAATGAATTTATAGAGCCCGGCAACAAATTTTGTCGCTGGGCTCTTAAATCAGTATTTAAGGAGAAAATTTCAGATATGTTTGATTATGATGTAATTATAATCGGTGCGGGCGTTTCTGGTGCTTGTTCTGCAAGAGAACTTTCACGTTATAACGTAAAAGCTTGCGTAATCGAAAAAGAAGAAGACGTTTGCTGTGGTACTTCAAAAGCAAACAGCGCAATCGTTCACGCTGGTTATGATGCTGCTAACGGCTCATTGATGGCAAAACTCAACGTTCAAGGCAACCAAATGATGGAAGCTATGTCAAAAGAACTTGACTTCCCATTCAAAAAGAATGGTTCTTTGGTTATCTGCCTTAGCGAAGATGATATGCCAAACTTGCAAAAACTCTATGAAAGAGGTATTGCAAACGGTGTTAAAGATCTCAAAATTCTCAACAAAGAAGAAGTTCTTGCAATGGAACCAAACGTTACAGACGACGTAGTTGCTGCATTGTATGCTCCAACAGCCGGTATCGTTTGCCCATTCAATATGAACATTGCATATGCAGAAAACGCATATACAAACGGTGTGGAATTTAAATTCAACACAGAAGTAAGCGATATTCAAAAAGTTGACGGTGGTTGGAAACTCATCACTAACAACGGCGAATATACAACAAAATTTGTTGTTAATGCTGCTGGTGTTTATGCGGATAAACTCCACAACATGGTTAGCGACAAAAAAATCAACATCACTGCAAGACGTGGTGATTACTGCTTGATGGACAAATCTGCTGGCAAACACGTTAGCAAAACTATCTTTGCTTTGCCTGGCAAATTTGGTAAAGGTATCCTCGTTACTCCTACTGTTCACGGCAACTTGTTGCTCGGCCCAACTGCTATCGACATCGAAAACAAAGAAGGCGTAAACACAACAAGACCTGGTTTGGACGAAGTTATCTCTAAAGCAGGCATGAACGTTAAAAATATTCCAATGCGTAGTGTTATCACTTCATTTGCAGGTCTCCGTGCACACGAAGATAACCACGAATTTATCATTGGCGAAGTAGAAGGCGCACCTGGTTTTATTGACTGTGCAGGTATCGAATCTCCTGGTCTTACAAGTGCTCCTGCAATCGGCTGCATGGTTGCAGATATCCTTAAAGAAAAAATGGGTCTCGAACCAAAAGCAGACTTCGTTGCTGAACGTAAAGGCATTGTAAACCCAGAACACCTCAGCAAAGAAGAACGTATTGCTCTCATTAAAGAAAAACCAGCATACGGCAACATCATCTGCCGTTGCGAAATGATCTCAGAAGGCGAAATCATCGACGCTATTACTCGTCCTTTGGGCGCAAAATCTCTTGACGGTGTTAAACGTCGTACAAGAGCTGGTATGGGTCGTTGCCAATCTGGCTTCTGCTCACCACGTACAATGGAAATCCTTTCACGCGAACTCAACATGAGTATGTTTGAAGTTACAAAAGCTGGTGGCAAATCAACAATTGTTGTTGGTACAAACAAGGATGTATTGTAAGAGGAGGAGTCAAAAGAAATGAAAGCTTATGATATCGTAATTATCGGTGGTGGCCCTGCCGGTCTTGCAGCTGCAGCTGCAGCTAAAAGAAGTGGCATCGACAGCATCTTGATTCTCGAAAGAGATAAAGAACTCGGTGGTATCCTCAACCAATGTATCCACAACGGTTTTGGTCTCCACACTTTTAAAGAAGAACTTACTGGTCCTGAATATGCAAGCAGATTTATCGACCAGGTAGAAGAACTCGGCATCGAATACAGACTTAACACTATGGTTATGGACATCAGCCCTAACAAAGTTGTTACTGCTATGAACAGAGAAGAAGGTTTGTATGAAATCCAGGCTAAAGCAATCGTTTTGGCAATGGGTTGCCGTGAAAGAAGCAGAGGTGCTTTGAATATTCCTGGTTATCGTCCAGCTGGTATTTACTCTGCAGGTACTGCACAACGTTTGGTTAATATGGAAGGCTTTATGCCTGGTCGCACTTGCGTTATCTTGGGTTCAGGCGACATTGGTCTTATCATGGCTCGTCGTATGACATTCGAAGGCGCAAAAGTTAAAGTTGTTGCAGAACTCATGCCTTACTCAGGCGGTCTCAAACGTAACATCGTTCAATGCTTGGACGACTATGGCATTCCTCTCAAACTCAGCCATACAGTAGTAGATATCAAAGGTAAAGAAAGACTCGAAGGTATCACTTTGGCTCAGGTTGACAACAAAGGCAAACCAATTCCAGGCACAGAAGAATTCTATGAATGCGACACATTGCTTTTGTCAGTTGGTCTTATTCCAGAAAACGAACTTTCAAACGGCATGGGTGTTTCAATGAACCCTATCACATCTGGCCCAATCGTTAACGAAAGTTTGGAAACTAACATCGAAGGCGTATTTGCTTGTGGTAACGTTCTTCACGTTCACGACCTTGTAGACTTCGTATCAGAAGAAGCTGCTGCAGCTGGTCGCAACGCTGCAAAATACGTTCAAGAAGGTGCTGCTGCAAACGTTAAAGAAGTTATCACTCTCAAAGGTGTTGACGGCGTTCGTTACACAGTTCCAAGCACTATCAACGTAGATCGTATGGCAGATCAACTCATCGTACGTTTCCGTGTTGGTGGCGTTTACAAAAACTGCTACGTAGCAACTTACTTTGATGACGAAAGAGTTCTTCGTCGCAAACGTCCAGTTGTGGCTCCAGGCGAAATGGAAGAAGTTAAGTTGACTAAAGAACAACTCTTGAAATATCCAGATCTCAAAACTATCACAATCAAGATTGAGGAGGCATAAAAATGGAAGTTAAATTGACATGTATCGCTTGTCCAATGGGCTGTCCTCTTTCTGTAGAAATGGATGGCGACAAAGTTATCAACGTAACTGGTAACACTTGCCCACGTGGTAAAGTTTATGGCGAAAAAGAAGTTACAAACCCAACACGTATCGTTACTTCAACTGTAAAAGTTTCTGGTGGCGAATCTGTTATGGTTTCTGTAAAAACTAAAAACGATATTCCAAAAGGAAAAATCTTTGACGTTGTTAAAGCACTTAAAGACGTTGAAATTCCAGCTCCTGTAAAAATCGGCGACGTAGTTATCGCTGACGTTGCAGGCACAGGCGTTGACATCGTTGCTACTAAAAACGTTGACTAATTAGTTCAAAAAAAATAAAAAGCGTTGCAAAAGCAACGCTTTTTTGTTTTGCATATTTACTTTTGCTTTGTTATATGTTATATTCAACAAAATGATTTTATTACTAAAATATTTTTATTATTGAATTGATTTATTCCTTAAAGCAGTATTCAAAAGTGGTAGTTGGCAAATGCCAGCTGGATGGAGTTGAAATATATTATAAAGGGGGGTAATTATTATGCAAAAACTTACTGTATACAAAAACCAAAACGGCATTGACTTTGTGTCGGCACTTGACCAGGAGCAACTTGCAGATCTTGTTGCAATGTATGTTTCTGCAATGCACCCAAACTATCGCATGTTGCCGTCATCTGTTTTTTATGGTGACGAAATGGAAATGACATGTTTCGATTTTGTCAAAAAAAATTCGTTGCCAATAGGTTGCATTGTTACAACCGATAAAGATTTTGACTACAACCTTATAGAAAGCGATGATTATTTGCAGGCATATGTTTTTTGTGGTTGTTGGGATGAAAACTGCCCTCAGCCAGGCGAAAAGACTGTGGTTGAACAAATTAACGAAAAACTTTTTTCAACAAACCAAAGGGCAATTTGCCGTATCGACTTGTTTAATTTTGCAAAACAAAACTATGGTAATGGTCTGCTCAAATTTATAGATGACAACTTTGTTTTTTAAAAACTATACTTTTATATCAAACAAAACCAGCATAAAAGCTGGTTTTTTATTTTTAATATATGTCCCCAAAATTACACACTCCAATATTTACATCACAACTTCAAAATGCTATAATGAGTGTGTAAAAAACAAGACACGTTAACGTGAGGTGGGTTATGAAACAAGAAAAAGCAAACAAAATAAAACTTGTAAAAATCTGGGAAATTTTGAGTCAGGAAACAGATGAAAACAACCCAATGGGCACGCAAACCTTGTTAAAAAGGCTTAAAGAACTCGGCATCGACTGCACACGAAAAACGTTATATGCCGATATAAACGTGCTTAATGAATTTGGCTATGAAATTTTGTGCACTCGTGGCGTGAGCAATATGTATTACGTTGTTGACAGAAAGTTTGATATGCCCGAACTTCGCATTTTGATAGATGCAGTGCAGGCTGCAAGTTTCATTACGCCCAAAAAGACAAAAGAGTTTGTAGACAAAATTGCTCATTTGTCAGGCAGCCGCAGTGCCGAAGTGTTAAAAAGCAACGTGGTAGAGTTCAACACGGCAAAAAGCACGAACGAAAGCATTTATTATGCTGTAAACGAAATTGCACTTGCAATAAAAGATGGCAAACAGGTTGAGTTTTTATATTTTGATAAAGACGTTAACAAAAAAAGGGTATATCGCAAAAACGGTGCAAAATACCTTGTCAGCCCGGTTGCAACAATTTTTTCAAATGATAAATATTATCTTGTGTGCTATGACGACAAACACAAAGACATTTCGCATTATCGCATAGACAGAATGAGCGAAGTGCGCATGACAGAAATTTCTGTGAACAGCATTGTATATACAAAACAACTTGACCTTAAAAAACATAAAGGGCAGGTGTTTGATATGTTTACCGGCAAGCCTGAAAAGGTTCGCTTTTTGGCAGACAAGTCGCTTATAGACGTTATTTCAGACAAGTTTGGCGAACAAATAAAGCTGTTTTCTGCACCAAACGACAAAATTTCGTTTACTGCAGACGTGCAGGTGAGCAAAACTTTTTTGGCGTGGTGCGTTGGTTTTGGCAAAGACCTTAAAGTTATGGCACCAGACAACGTTGTGAAACAACTTAAAGAATATACGACAGAACTTTTCGAGCACTATAACAAATAAAACAAGGGAGGAAGTTTTTTCCTCCCTTGTTTGCATAAATCAAAGGCAAAGGCTTATTTTTTAACAAAACTTTACAACAATTATTATATATGCTAAAATACTGTTAATAATAATGAGGGAGAATGTTTGCTTTTATCAGCAAACAATACAATCTTATGTTTTTGAAAAAAACTATTGGTTTTGCAAACAAAAATATCATCTGGTTGTTGTTGATGTCACTTCCTGCGGCGGCATGCTTTACACTTGGCGGGCATCCACTCAGCATAGTTGAGTTTTTTGTTGAAATGTTTGAAAAAATAAAAATGGGAAACCCAACCTATACTTTTTTTGAGGTTTTCCACCATTTTTCAATTTTAGACTTTGAACAACCATTATACATTTTGTTTATACCTGTCGGTTTGTTTTTTGTTGGTCTTATATTCAGTTGGGTAGAAAGGGCAATGAAATATAACACGATGAGCATAGGCAGTGTCAGGGCGTTGTTGCTTGACACTTTGTTCATCACTTTCCCTGCGGGTTTGCTTTTTGTTGTTTTTGTAGAACTCATTGGCATTATTGTTACTGGATTTATTGCTTTGTTTGCAATGCTCGGCAACGTTTGGCTTTGGTTTGGCTTGTCAATTGCAGTTGCAGTGGTTGCATATTGCATGCTTATTAACTTTGTGTGCTACCTTGTTTGCTGGTTGCCAGCCATGTCTATGGAAGGGCTTAAAATTTTTGTTGCCCTCAGCTTGTCTGCCCGCATGACAACAAAAAATCACACAAAATTTTTGATAACACTCATGTCAGTGATGATTTTGGTCGTTGGTCTTACTTTTGTGGTTGATCTTGCCGGCATCGTTTCATACGTTGTGTTGTGCTCTGTTCTCAATATTCTCATGTGCATTTATTTGCCTGTATATTGCTACACAGCATATTTCAAACTTGCGGATATTCCATTGGGGGCGAAGAAATAGTATGAAGATTAAAAACGCAATTAAAATTTTCTTTAAAAACTATAATCTGGTTCTCAAAGTTGCAATAACACAACTGGTTTTTATTGCAGTTATCTTTGGTATAGTTGCTTTGCTTGCCAGCAACGTACTTGTAGACGTAAACACTGGCCTTACAGAGTTTGGTATTATAGATAAACTCAGCGTTATCATTGGCGAAATAAGTTCGGGCGATTTTGATGCTCAAAGGTTTCAGTTACTTACAACCGAACTGCAAGAAGCTATTTTTGCATGGGGCACAAGCGTAGAATTTTTCTATCGAATGGTTGCCTTTTCTGTTTTGCTTATTTTGGTGTTGGTTTTGCTCACTGTATATTGCACAAACTTTTATATGGTGCCATTCAACCAAAACTTGCACGACTTTATGTCAACTTCTGCAAAAATACCTTATCTCTGGCGTTTTGTAAAAAGTTTTGGCAAATCAGCAAAAACACAACTCGTTTACGTGGCGTTCCCATTGTTGCTTGATATGTTTATAATCGTAGGCACGTTGGGTGCATATTCAATGATTTTTTCATATCTTGGCCTCAGCGGTGTTGTTCTTACAATTATAATTTTAATTTTGCTTTTGTCTTTGCGCAAAACTTTGTTTGCGTTCTGGATTCCTGCAATGGTTATTAACCAATTGCCTGTCGTTGCTTCGATGAAAGAGGGGTTCAAACTTTTGGCAGATGGTTTTGGCAAAGTGTTTAGTCGCATTTTGTCTGCAATGTTGCTTATTGCAGCTTTAATAACAATTCTGTTGTTTGCTATAGTTAACGTGTGGACATTGCTTTTGGTTGTGTTCATTTTGCTCCACGGCGAATTGCTTATTTCTACAATTTGCATGGTAGAATATTATAACCAAAGTAACTTTGGTTTTTATATCGACCAGATGCACACAATTTCTGCAGAAGGCATCGAAACTGTCACTGTGCTTGACGAAGACGATGATTTTTAATTTTTAAATAAAAGCAGTCGAAAGACTGCTTTTTTTGTTGCAAAAAAACAAAAAACAATGTTGACATAAATCAAATTTGTGTTATAATTGTTGTAATTTGAAAAGACTGTGACGGTGAATAGTAGCAAAAAGGTTGCTTTCAGAGAGGACTTGGTTGGTGAAAAAGTCTGGCAAACGGTTGTGAATACACACCCGAGTTTCTTACCGAAATGCAAAAAGTAGGCTAAGACGGTTTTCCTCCCGTTAACGAGGCAGAGTAACTTTACTCTAAAAGGTCTGTGTCGTGAGGCACAGATAAATTGAGGTGGTAACACGGGCTTATGGTGCTCGTCCTCTTGGTTCGCAAGAGGACGAGCCTTTTTGTTTCTTTTGTGGACAGACCAAAACTTATATTTTGGAGAGGTATTAAAAAATGGCAAACGTAAAAATGATGAGTGGACAACAACTCCCACTCGAAATGCATAAGGTTCGTATCGTTCAAAAGATCAACCTTTTGCCTGTAGAAAACAGACTTGATTGCATTTCAAAAGCAGGTTGCAACACTTTCTTGTTGCAAAACAAAGATGTGTTTTTGGATATGCTTACTGACAGTGGCGTAAACGCAATGAGCGACAATCAACAAGCATCAATGTTGATTGCAGACGACAGCTATGCCGGCAGCATGACGTTTACAAGACTTGAAAATAAAATTAACGAAATTTTTGGCACAACATACGTGCTTCCTGCTCACCAGGGTCGTGCTTGCGAAAACGTTATTGCAGAAACTTTCGTAAGACCTGGCGACGTAGTTCCAATGAACTATCACTTTACAACACCAAAAACTCACATTATGCGTAATGGTGGTTCTGTTGAAGAACTTTTGATTGACGAAGGCACAAAATTGGTTAGTGATCATCCTTTTAAAGGCAATATGGATTTGGCTAAGCTTCAAGAATCACTCGAACGAAACAAAGGTCACGTTGCTTTCATTCGTATGGAAGCAGGCACAAACCTTATCGGTGGTCAACCTTTCGAACTTGAAAACGCACGTGCAGTATGCAAAATGGCACAGGAATATGGCGTTATGACAGTGCTTGATGCAAGTTTGTTGCAAGACAACCTTTATTTCATGAAAGTCAGAGAAAAAGCGTGCGAAAATCTTTCTGTTCGTGACATTTGCTATCAACTTGGTCAAATGTTTGACGTTGTATATTTTTCTGGTCGCAAACTTGGTTTTGCACGTGGTGGCGCAATTTGCACAAAAAGCACAGCACTTTATGACAAGATGAAAAACTTCGTTCCTGTGTTCGAAGGCTTTTTGACATATGGCGGCATGAGTGTTCGTGAAATGGAGGCTATGGCAGTTGGTCTTGAAGAAACAATGGATATGGACGTTATTTCTCAAGGTCCACAATTCATTCAATATATGACAGACGAGCTTGTTAAAGCAGGTATTCCTGTTGTTTTGCCGGCTGGTGGTCTTGGTTGTCACCTTGATGCATCAAAATTTGTAGAACACGTTCCACAAAGTGAATACAGAGCAGGTGCTTTGGCAGTGGCAATGTATATCGCAGGTGGCATTCGTGGTATGGAGCGTGGCACAATTTCAGAAGAACGCAACCCAGACGGCACTGACCACTATGCAGCAGTTGAACTTTTGCGTTTGGCAGTTCCTCGTCGTGTTTACACTTTGTCACACATCAACTATGCTATTGACCGTGTAAAATGGTTGTACGAAAATCGTCATCTTATTGGTGGTCTTGAGTTTGTAGAAGAACCAGCAGTTATGCGCTTCTTTATTGGTCGTCTTAAACCAACAAGCAACTGGATGGAAAAACTTGCTGCTAAATTCCGCGAAGATTTTGGTGACAGTCTTTAATAAAAAACTAAAAAAATGCTAAAAGGCTCGGTAAAACGAGCCTTTTTTTGTTGCCAAAAACTTTAACGAAAACATTGCTGAAAACGTTTTACTTTTTGATTTTTCAGGAGTATAATTTTTAGCGGTTTCAATTAAAAGGGAAGAGAATTTTGTGTTCAAAAAGACAATAATTCTCATATTATTTCAAATCACTTTGGGGAGAACGTGTTATGAAAGACAGAAAAAAAAGACCCTTCTTTAAACATTACAAAAAAATTTTTGTAAATGAATTCAAGGGTTACAATGGTTCAAGATTAGTTAAAGATATTCTTGCCGGTCTTACTGTTGGTGCAGTTGCTTTGCCTTTGGCTTTGGCTTTTGGTGCGGCAAGTATCGAGTCAAATCCTGCACTTGGCATTGCGGCAGGTCTTATCACTGCAATCATTGCCGGCATTGTTACGGGTTTGCTTGGTGGTGGCAGTTTTCAAATTTCTGGTCCAACAGGAGCAATGACAGTTGTTCTTGGCAGTATCGTTGGTGGTCAATACGGTGTGCAGGGCATGTTCGTTGCAACTGCTTTGGCTGGTATCATTTTGCTTGTTGCAGGTTTGTTCCGTTTTGGCAAAATCATTCAGTTTATTCCACGTCCGGTAATCACAGGTTTTACTTCAGGCATTGCAATCGTTATTGCGCTTGGTCAGCTCGGCAACTTTTTCGGTGTGACTCTGGTGGGCGAAACTACTGTTGACAAACTTATTTATTTCTTTACAGATACTTTGGGCGACATCAATGTGTGGGCGGTTGCGTTTACACTTTTGGTTGTGGCAATAATGTTTTTGTATCCAAAAAAATGGGGCAAAGTTGTGCCTGCAAGCCTTGTTGCAATCATTTTTACAACAGTTCTTGCGGCTGTTATGGCAAACGTAGAGGGCTTTGCTGTTAACACAATCGGTGACATTCCAACTTCAATCATCAACAGCGAAACATTGTCTTTTGGTGCTCTCAGCATTGACATGGTTGTTTCATTGCTTGGTCCTGCATTTACAATTGCGGCACTTGGCATGATCGAAAGTTTGCTTTGTGGCATTTGTGCAGCCAACATGAAAAAAGAAAAGTTTGACTCTAACGTAGAACTTATCGCACAGGGTCTTGGCAATATTGTTATTCCTTTCTTTGGTGGTGTTCCGTCAACTGCGGCTATTGCGCGCACAAGCGTTGCAATCAAAAGTGGTGGTCAAACAAGACTCACAGGCCTTGTTCAATCTTTGTTTTTGGTTTTGTGCATGTTTTTGCTTGCTCCTGCTATTGCATTGGTTCCATATCCTGCACTT
>JAFVQA010000021.1 GCA_017505015.1 Clostridia bacterium | reverse complement strand
ATTTTTGTTTGCGACAAATCGACTTCTTTCAAATTTCTGCAATATTCAAAGTGCAGTGGGTCAAGCCTGCATGTTTTTTCTGACAAAGCAATCGCAGTTATTTTAAGCCTTGGTTGAGATTTTTTTTCAACTGAAACTTTTTTGTTTACACCCTTTGGCAACAAATCCTGCAAATCAAGTGGTTTTGGGCAATAAGGAACAGGACCAACAGGTTTTGGCTTGTGCACCCGTGGTAAAACAAGACCACTTTGCATGTTCGAGAAAATTGCTGGGTCAAACCCTTCGCCCGTCAACGCAACACCTTTTTCTGACTGCACGTCATAACTGTATCTGTACACCTTGCTTCTGTCCAAACAGCATCCACATTTTTTGATATCCAAAATTTTTCCGTCTGACAAAATTGCATATGGCAACGAATTGCACCCAGCAAAAGCATCTTCGCCAATAAAACCTATTTTGGCAGGCAAAAACAGTTTTTCAAGGTTGTTGCAGCCATAAAATGCTTGGTCAGGAATTTCTTTTATGCCCGTTTGCGATAAATCTATCTTTTGCAGATTTGTGCAGTCTTTAAACGACATTGGGTCTATATAATCGACCGTATGTGGCAAAACAATTTCTTTTATAACCTCACGACACCTAACACTGTTTGCAAAAAAAGATTTACCTAACGAAGTCACACCTGCAGGAATAAAAACTTTTTCGCTTGGCTCTTTGCAACCAACAACTTTTACATACTTGCCGTCAACATTACAATCCCAACCCTGAGTTGCCCACAATTCTTCTTTACTTTTGTCGCTTTTTTCTTTTTGAGATATTGTGACACTTGATTTAGACACTGTATCTGCTGATACTGGTGAACGTGGCCTTCTTGGTGCACGAGGTTTTGGCTCTTCCTTTTCTACGTGGCCAAGTTCTTCTGGTGTAAAATGTATTTTGTGCTTATCTTTTTTTACCTTTGGTTTTTTTGGCTCTATAACGTCAAAATAGCCAGAGTTTTTCCATACTATTTTGCTTTGTGGCGGCTGAATTTCTGACAGATCAGGTGGTGTCCATTTATAATCTGACTCTTTAACAAAATATTTGCCTGTTTCTGCCATATACATAGCCTCCCACTGGGCAACTCTGCCGGACAAGAGGTCGTCTGTTGAATAATTGTACAAAGACTTTTTAAGGCTTTCAATTCTTTCCTGTTTCAACTCCTCGGCAGTTTTTTGGGAAGGGGCTTTTGTTTGACTTGCACTGTTTTGTGTTTTTTCGTTGTCTGTTGTTTCAACACACACGTTGTCACTTGAAACAGCAACTCCACCAACGGCGCCCTCTGGCACAACAACCTTTGCCAATGAGCCGGCATCACGCCACCACTCATAATATCCACTTGCCTGCGATGCACTGATTTGAGAAAAAGTGCAATCTATGTCTCTTTTTGTTACGGTATGTTCATCTCTTGTTTTGATGATTCCCTTGTTTATATTGAGTTCTACGTTTTTTAATGATTTTAAAGAATATCTTGTAAGAT
>JAFVQA010000141.1 GCA_017505015.1 Clostridia bacterium | reverse complement strand
AGACTCTCTGTCATTTATACGAAACGAAGGCGTTGAAATTGTGCCACTTTCAAAAATTGTGCAACAAAAAAAGTAGCACGAATGCTACTTTTTTGTTTTATTTAAGTGTTGGCCACTCGCCTTCGGTTTTGTTCCAAACCTCAGCGTCCCAAGTTGAAACAACCTCAGAACGAATTGTTTCTTTTTGTGCAGCAATGCCCTGCACAGGACACAAGTCAGACTTATCATCATTGCCCCACTCGATTATAAATTGCACACCTTCAAGATAATAACTCGAAGCAAATGGGTTGTTATAGGCATATCCCAATGGTCCACCTTGGACATTTCCAGTCTCAGATTTTGATGCACGTGCAGTAATGTTTCCTGTTGTAAAGCAACCGCTTGTTTGAATGGTTGAATCAAACCCACCAACCAATCCACTTACTCTTGCATTAATTTTCACCGAAACCGACACATCTCCGGTTGCATAGCTGTTTGTAAGTGTTGCATTTGCAATGTTTCCAATCATGCCACCAGCATAAAGCATGGCAGCGGTGTGGGAGTTTACAGACGAGCAATTCACACTTGCAGTAGAATAACAATTTGCCACAGCAACATGAGCTGCATCACCAACCAATCCACCCACACACACATTTCTATATGCATTGTTGTCCACGGTTTCTTGCACAATAATCGAACCTGTTGTGTAACATTTTGAAATATTGACTTTTTGGTCATTTTCCCCAACAACACGACCAATCAAGCCACCCATATATATACTAGGCTTTGAGTACGAGTCTGAAATTTTTCCAACCGAAACAACAACATTTGTTGCCGAGCATTTTTCGGCTGAACCTCCATCCATGTTTGCAACCAATGCACCCAATTGACGCATTTCAACCCCCGATTCAGTGGTGTTTGAAATTGAAACATTGTTTATTGAAACATTTTTGAATGTTGCACCTTGGGTATATCCAAACAAACCTGCAATTCTAACATTGCTTACTTTCAAATTTGAAATTGTATAGCCATTTCCATCAAATGTTCCAGTGAATGGCTCACTATCTGTTCCTATTGGCGACCATTCTGCATTTTTAAGATCAATATTTGAAGTAAGTTTGAAATTTTTAGACAAGTTTTCTCGAACAAGATCAAAGTCATCTGCTGTTGAAAGCAAAACATAACCCTCTGCATCTTTTTTCAGCCATTTTGCATAAACAGTAATGTTTGCAGCAGTTGCTGTGTCAATTGTTTCAATCGACTCGGTCAATTCTTCGTCTGCAAACCAACCAACAAATTCATTGCTGCCCCAAGACAGAGCAGGAAGCTCAATATTTTCATCGTGTGTTGTGTATGATGTTGGAGTTGAAACTTGACAATCAGCACCATTGAGTTCATATGTAATTTGATATTCCGGCGCCCACAATGCCCACAATTCCACGTCTTCGTTCAAAAGAGAGTTATTTTCAAAAAAAGTTTCACAGCTCTCATCAACACACCAGCCAATAAACTTGTAACCATCGCAGCGCATATCATTGCTGGTTGGTGGAAAATATGCAATACCATCGCCTGTTTTGTTTTCATACCTATCTACCGTCGTGTCTGGTACAGCGAGCCCCAATGGGTTTTTGCGGTGCAACGTAACCGAAATAAACCCAATACGTTTAAAGTTTGCAACAATCTCAATATCTTGCAAAACAGAATCCACAACACCTTGCCAAGAAACGAATGAATATTTTTCATCTTGTGTGTCAGCCGTTGCCGTTGCAACAACAGTTTGCCCACCAATCGTGATTTGATTTTCGCTCACGGCAATTTCTGTGCCATAAGGAACAGTTAGTTGCGAAAGCGAAACAGAACCATACGCTGCATTGTTTGGAACAAACGAAACAACATATGATCTTGTTGCAGAAACAAACGAAGCATAAACATTGATGTTTGAAGAGATGTTCGAAAGAACAGCCTCTTCACTGCCACTTGGAGCGGTCAACCATTTGTCAAATGTGTATGAAAACTCTGCAGTTGATTCTTTTAATGGAGTTCCGTGTGGGAAAGTGGCAGTTCCGCCCTCGTTCACAGTTGCAGTCCCAAGAACCGTTTCACCCGCCTCATCATAAAAAGTGACTGTATAGGTTGGAACTTGTGGAGTTTGTGTACCAGTTTCTTCGGTTGGGGTTTCCGACTCTGGCTTTTTTTCATCAGCCGAGCAACCGGCAAAAAGTCCGCCAGCAAAAATGGCAACAACCAAAATAGGCAAAATACAAAGCAAAAACTTTTTCATTTTTTCACCTCAAAAAATTTTCTGTGTTCATGGTAGCCCATGCCCCAAATTTTGTCAAACAATATTTTGAAAAAACGAGTTTTT
>JAFVQA010000140.1 GCA_017505015.1 Clostridia bacterium | reverse complement strand
TTTGGCCAGTTGGTAAATGAAGCACGCAAAACTTTGGAAATCGCTTTTGCAGAAGCAGAAGCAAAAATGAAAGAAAAGGTTCTCAACGAAAAAATCAACAAATAAACTGTATATATCACTCTGCCTTATGAAGCGGTTTATTTCGAAGAAAGAGGACATTTGCACCCTGTAAACCTTGTTGCAAACGAAATTATGGATATCTTTAAAGGTTTAGGTTTTGAAGTTTTGGAAGGACCAGAAATCGAAACAGACTATTATTGCTTTGAAGCACTTAATATACCAAAAAATCACCCTGCAAGAGATGCTCAGGATACTTTCTACATCGCAGAAGACATCGTTTTGCGCACACATACTTCACCAAACCAGGTTCGCGTAATGGAGAAAAAGCAACCACCAATCAAAATGCTTTGCCCTGGCAAAGTTTATCGTTCAGACGACGATGCCAGTCACTCTCCAATGTTCCACCAGATCGAAGGTTTAGTTGTTGACAAAAACGTTACACTTTGTGACCTTATGGGCACACTCGAAGCTTTTGCACAAGCTTTGTTTAACGAAAAAACAAAAGCACGCTTCAGACCATCTTTCTTCCCATTTACAGAACCAAGCGTAGAAGTTGACCTTACTTGCTCAAACTGTGGCGGCAAAGGTTGCAAACTTTGCAAAGGCACAGGCTGGATCGAAGTTTTGGGTGCTGGTATGGTAAATCCAAAAGTTTTAGAAAACTGTGGCATTGATTCATCAAAATACACTGGTTATGCCTTTGGTATGGGTCTTGAACGTATCGCAATGATTAAATATGGCATTCCAAACATCAAATTGTTCTTTGAAAACGACGTTCGTTTCCTTAAACAATTCAGATAAGGGGAGAAGATATATATGAAAGCATTATTAAGTTGGATTAAAGACTATGTCGACGTAGACGTTGACGTACAAACTTTGTGCGACAAACTCGTTGGCATTGGTTTTGAAGTAGAAGAAGTTATTTATCTTGGCGAAAATCTTGAAAATGTTGTTACAGGCAGAATTGAAAAAATAGACAGACACCCAGATGCTGACAAACTCATCATTTGCCAGATTAACGTCGGCGACGAAATGTTGCAAATTGTTACAGGAGCAAACAACGTTAGCGTTGGTGACATTGTTCCTGTTGCAAAACACGGCTCAAAATTGCCAAACGGCATGTCAATCAAAAAGGGCAAATTGCGTGGTGTAGAATCATTTGGCATGCTTTGCTCTGGCGAAGAACTTTGCATAACAGATGACAACTATCCTGGTGCAGAAGTTTATGGTATTCTCATTTTAGACAAAGATACTCCTATTGGCGTAGATATAAAACCTGTAATTGGTCTTGACGATTATGTGCTTGACATTGGCATCACTTCAAACAGACCTGACTGCCAAAGCATCATAGGCATTGCACGAGAAGTTGCAGTTGCACTTGGCAAACCTTTTAAAATGCCTGATTACAGCTACACAACAGACAAAAACACAAATATTAACGACTACGTAGACGTAAAAGTTACTGCAACAGATCTTTGCCCAACATATCTCATGGCTGGTGTAAAAGAAGTAAAAATTGCAAAATCACCACTTTGGATGACTCGCAGGCTTAAAGCAGTTGGTTTGCACGGCATTTCTAACATGGTTGATATAACAAACTACGTTTTGTGGGAAATGGGTCAACCAATGCACGCTTTTGACCACGATGACATCAAAGACAACCAAATTATCGTTCGCAGAGCAAGTGAAGGCGAACAAATCGTTCCTTTTGACGAAAAAACTTACACTCTCGACAACGACGTTTTGGTAATTGCCGACAACGAAAGGGCTGTTGGTCTTGCTGGCATTATGGGTGGCAGAAACTCTGGCATTAAAGAAACAACAAAAACAGTTGTTTTCGAAGCAGCAGAATTCCGCAAAGAAAACATCCGCAAAAGCAGCAGAAAACTTGGCATCAGATCAGATTCTTCTGCGAGATT
>JAFVQA010000139.1 GCA_017505015.1 Clostridia bacterium | reverse complement strand
GGGTGCAAAGGTGTTGGTGACAAAATTTTGTTTTCTGCCAAAGTTGTGATAATGATTCTTGCTTTGCCTGTTATAAAAGATTTATTATCGTTAATTATTGGAATTTTACCATGAAGAAGATAATTAAATTTGTTTTTCTATTTTTAATTTTTATTGTTTTTTTTCCTCAAAGCGCAGTTGCTGAGCAGGATTTAAAAGATATAGAGCAAAAACTTGATCAAAACGTTCAGTTGCAGTTAGACAAGCTTGATTTTTCACAAGGAGAGTCTGTATTAGAGCAACTTGGCATTGATGAACAAGAACTGTTTGGGTCAAACAATTTTTTTGACAAGGTTAAAAGTGTTTTAAACGGAGATTTTACACAAGATACAACAGGGTTTTTAAATGCTTTTTTTAAATTGTTGTTTGACAAAATATTAAATTTGGTGCCAGTGCTTGTAAGTATTTCAGTCATTGCAATTTTGTGCGGACTTATATCTCAGTTAAAATCTGGTTTTGTTTCTGACTCTACAAGTCAAATTGTATTTTTCGTTTGTTTTTCAATAATCATCGTAATTGTGATTGCTTGTGTTACAAATTTGCTAAATCAAACTAGTCAAACAATAAATTTGCTGAAACAACAAATGAATTTTGCTTTTCCGGTGTTGCTCACACTTATGGCAGGAATAGGTGGGGTTGTGAGTGTAAAGGCATATCAACCAGCAGTTGCATTACTTTCAGGCGGAATTGTAGAAGTTGTTTCAAATGTAATTTTGCCAATGTTTATCTTTAGTTTTGTTTTTTCTGTTGTGGCAAATTTGTCAAAAAACGTAAAGCTTACAAAACTGACTGATTTTTTCAAGTCGGCAACGACTACCATTCTTGTTGTGACCTTCACGTTGTTTACTGCTTTTTTGTCAATTCAAGGGCTTACTGCTGGTTCGTTTGACAGTGTTTCGATAAGAGCAGCAAAGTTTGCAACTAAAAGTTACGTGCCAATCTTGGGTGGCTATTTGTCAGATGGTTTTGATCTTATTATGGCAAGCAGTGTGTTAATTAAAAACTCTGTTGGTGTGGCAGGACTGGTTTTGCTTATTTGTTCAATACTTTCACCGATAGTTCAGATTTTGGGTTTGTCTTTTGGGTTGAAATTTGTTGCTGCAATAACTGAACCGGTAACGGATGAAAAAATAACATCTTTTTTGTCATCTGTATCAAAACACTTAAATATGCTTATCGTTGCAATTCTGGCAGTATCATTTATGTATTTTATTTGTATAATGTTGCTTATTTTTACTTCAAACACATTTTTTTAAGGTGCAAAATGTTTTCATCATGGGTTCTTTCTATCGTTGGGGTTGTTTTACTTGGTCTTATTGCAGATGTTATGTTGCCAGAAGGCCAAATAAACAAATATATTAAAAGTATTTTTGCAATAATTACCATATTTGTTATAGTTTCGCCATTGCCAGGGTTATTTAATAATTTTTCTCATAATGCAAATGATTTTTTTACTTCAAATGACGAGTTTTTTTTAAATGAAGATTTTTTAAATGAAATAATTTATGAAAAACAAAAAGAAAAACAAACTTTGTTGCAAAACGTATTTGAGCAAAACGGAATTAAAAGCGTTGACGTAAATATAATATGCAATGATCAATCCATTGTGTTTAAAATTGAATCTGTTCAGCTTGATATAAAAAATATGGTTATACAAAGTGAGGACAAGAATATAAATATAAAAGATAAATTGATAGAACTTGTTTATGCCACCACTGGGGTAAAAGCAAGTGAGGTTGT
>JAFVQA010000138.1 GCA_017505015.1 Clostridia bacterium | reverse complement strand
GTCAGAGTAATACAATAGCGGTGGCAATGGCGAAGAGGTCCCACCTGTTCTCATACCGAACAAAGAAGTTAAGCTCTTCAGCGCGGAAAGTACTTGGCTGGCGACGGCCCGGGAGGCTAAGACGCTGCCGCTTCCACTAAGACGACTAGAGATAGTCGTCTTTTTTTTGTTTGTTTTGAAATTATTTTTACCCTTTCTGATTTTTTTTATTTGCTTCCATATTGATTTTTGCACAGTTTAATGATATATTTTTTATATTAAATATTATTAAGTGAAATTTGCATTATTTGCAAATAAAGGAGATTTTTATGGGTTTTTTCAAGAGTCAACTCCTTAAAATCATAGAATGGAAAGACGACAGTAAAGAAACGATTGTTTATCGCTTTCCTATGCACGATGGAAAAAAAGAAAGAGAAATTATGACAGGTTCGTCACTTACTGTTCGTGAGTCACAAGCTGCTGTGTTTGTGTGCAAAGGTCAGATTGCCGACGTGTTTGGCCCTGGCCTTTACAAACTTCACACTCGCAACCTGCCAATTTTGACTGCTATCGGTCACGTTTTTTATGATGGCGACAGCAAATTTAAGTCAGAAGTTTATTTTGTAAACACAAAGCAGTTTACAAACCAAAAATGGGGCACTGCAAACCCAATTACAATGCGCGACAACGACTTTGGCGTTATTCGTTTGCGTGGTTACGGCACGTTCAGCTTTAAAGTTGTTGACCCTGCATTGTTCCTTAAAGCATTGTTTGGCACAAACAGTTTGTTTACTGTAGAAGATATTAACGAATATCTCAAGAGCATGCTTATTTCGGGTATGACAGACGTTATTGCCGAAAGCAAAATTTCTGCACTTGACATGGCAAGCAATTTGCAAGAATTCAACGACATTTGCCAACAAAACATGCAAAGCAAGTTTGAAGTTTTGGGTCTTGAACTTTGCAACTTTGTTATAGAAAACATTTCTTTCCCAGAAAATATCGAAAAAGCTTTGGACGAAAGAGCAACACTTGGCATTCTTGGCGACAAAATGGGCGTTTATGCTCAAAAGAAAGCTGCCGATGCTTTGGGTGATGCTGCAAAAAATACTGGCAGTGTCGGTGCATTTATGGGTGTTGGCCTTGGTCAGAATATGGGTGGCGCACTTAACGGAGTGTTCAGCAACATTCAAAATGCCGAAGACAAACCAAAACAAGCAACAAAATTCTGCAGTGAATGTGGTTCTAAAATAGCACCTGCTGCAAAATTCTGCAGTGAATGCGGTGCAAAACAGGCATCTGCCAACGTTTGTTCTGGTTGTGGTGCAACTCTCAGCAGTGGTGCAAAATTCTGTCCGGAGTGTGGCACTAAAGTTTAACGGGGTGTGTTTATGGCAGACTTTGAACAAATGAACAATCTCAGCGAAGCAATAGGTTATAAGTGCGAAGGTTGCGGTGCACCGGTAGAGTTTGACCCTGCAACGCAGTCGCTAAAATGCAACCATTGCGGATGCGAAACAAAAATAGAATTTAACGACCAGATAGAAGAACGCAGTTTTGAAGAAATTTTCGACTGCGAACAATGGGCTGGTGGAGTAAAAGTTATTCAATGCCAGAACTGTGGTGCAAAAGAAGTTTTGGACAAAAACGAAATTTCATCATCTTGCCCGTTTTGCGGTTCGCCTTCTGTGCTTGAAACAAGCGAACTTGCAGGAATAAAGCCAGACACGGCAATTCCTTTTAAAATGCAAAAGCAAGCTGCAACTGCAAAATGCCTTAAATGGCTTAAATCTCGCTTTTTTGCACCTTCTGAATTTAAAAAGAACGTAAAGATAAATTCACTGAAAGGTTGTTATTTGCCAACATGGACATTCGACTGCAACACTTCTGTTTTTTACGAAGGTCAGCTTGGCAAACATTATACCGAAACCTACGTTGTAAACGGCAAAACCATGACACGCACAAAAACAAGATATTTTCACGTGTCTGGCAGGTTGTCAAAAAATTACAACGACATTTACGTTAAGGGCAGTGAGGTGGTCAACGACAAATATCTGCAACGAATTCAACCGTTTGATATGAACGATTATGTAAAATATGACGACAAATTGCTTGCAGGATTTGAAGCAAACCATTATACTATACAACCGATAGAGGCTTGGCATCAGGCAGAAGAAATGATAAAAGCAAGTTGCCAAAGCGAAATAGTTGCAAGTTATGGTGCAGACGTGGTTGTTTATTTAAATCTTTCGTTCACACACCACAGCAAATCTTTTAAATATCTTTTGTTGCCTGTGTATATTTCTGCAACAAATTATAAAAATAAACTATACAATCAATACGTCAACGGTGTTAACGGCAAAGTTACGGGTCACGTGCCAAAATCGCCACTCAAAATTACACTCACCTGTCTTTTGGGTGTTGCTGTTTTGGCGGGGCTTGTGTTGCTGCTAGGTGCACTGTGACAACGGAGGAACTTTTTTATGAAAATCACAAAGGATATGCTCATTATCGACATTATCAACAAGTATGAAAAAACAATACCAATGTTTATGGCATTTGGCATGGGTTGCGTTGGTTGCCTTGCTGCTAAAGGCGAAAGCGTAGAACAAGCCGCTGCCGTTCATGGCATCGACGTAGATTTTCTTATTGAGAAACTCAATGAAGTTGCAGAATAAGAAAAAAAGTTTTTGCAAAATTCCTCTCCCATTTTTTGGGAGAGTTTTTTTGTGTAATTTTTAACCCTTGTGCAACAATATTGCTTGTTGCTAATTTTGCGTAATGTGTTATAATGAATAATATGGAAGTCTACAAATTTATTCACACGGCAGATTTGCACCTTGACAGTGCATTGTCATCAATAAACAACGGCCAAAAGGCAAAAACAAGGCGAATGGAACTGACTGATTGTTTCAAGCGCATGGCAGATTTTGCAGTTGCAAACAACGTTTTTGGCGTTATTGTTGCAGGTGATATGTTTGACGTAAAAAATGCATCACCATCTGTAAAAATGCAGGTGATTGACATTATCAAAAGTGCCGGCAACGTTACCTTTTATCTTTTGAGTGGCAACCACGATGACAAAGCCTTTGACGACGATTTTATAAACGCGTTGCCAAACAATGCAGTTATGCTCAAAAACGGCGTTGGATATCGCAGTGGCAAAGTTGTTATTGCTGGGTTTGAGGGCGACGTTGTTGACGAAAATCAGGTCCCTGACTTTGACGAAAATGATTTTAACGTGGCAGTTATGCATGGTCAGGTTGTTTCTGGCAATGGCGAAGGCATTAACGTTAAAAAATTTGCCGGAAAAAACATAGACTATCTTGCACTTGGCCATATTCACAAGTTTGAAGAAGGCAAAATTGACCGTCGCGGTAAATGGGCATATTGCGGCTGCCCCGAAGGTCGTGGTTTTGACGAAATTGGCGAAAAAGGCTTTGTGTTGTTCGACACTTTGGGCAACGTAAAATTCGTTCCTTTTTGCAGAAGACGTCTTAACGAAATAAAGGTGGATATTTCTGGGCTTGACAGTTATATTACACAACTTGACAAAATAAAAAAAGAACTTTTGGCATACAGCACAGACGATGCCTTTAAAATAATTCTTGTGGGGCAGGTTGACCCTGCGCTTCGTATTGATGTGGTCGCACTTTCTGCAAGGCTTGACCACGTGTTTTATGCAAAGGTGGTTGACAAAACAACACCAAAGTTTGACGTTAAAAAGTTAGAAAACGAAAAGTCGCTTCGCGGTGAGTTTTTCCGTGTGGTAAATTTGCTTGATGCAAGTGACGAACAAAAACAACAAATATTAAAACTGGGTTTTTGTGCGCTTGAAGGAAGGGAGGTAAACGATGATCAGGATTGACGAAGTTTTTATCTCATCTTTTGGCAAGTTTAAAGATTTTTCGCTTGTTCTCAACAGTGGTTTTAACGGCATTTGCGAAAAAAACGGATATGGCAAAACAACAATTGCAATTTTTATAAAGGCAATGTTTTTTGGTCTTGGAAAAACCCGTTCGTCAAAAATTGCCGAAAACGAAAGAAAAAGATATACTCCGTGGGAAAGTAACGAAAAATTCGGTGGATATATCAAATTTACTTTTAAAAATAAACAATATAAAATAGAAAGATTTTTTGGCAAAACGCAGTCGGGGGATACCTTTGCTTTGTTTGATGGTCACAACGTTCCAAACAGTGACTTTAGTGAAAACGTTGGTTTTGAAATTTTTGAGATTGACGCCGAAAGTTTTGAAAGGTGTTTATATATCCCTCAGAAAGACGTTGTTATAGATGCCAACGACAGTTTGACTTCTAAACTCAACAAACTTGTTGACAATACAGACGACTATAACAATTTTGATACCGCAAGCGAAAGGTTGCTTGACATTCAGCGTCAGCTTGTGAGCACTTCGCGCACACGCAACGTCAGCCGAAAAATAAAAATTCTTGACGAAATTGATTCAACGCAAGAAAAACTGTTTTCGGCACAACAAAGTTATCTTCAGGCAAAGGAAAAACAAAGGCAGGCAGAGCTTAACAAGCAGGAGCTTGCCCGTGCACAAAATATTTTGCAAGAACTTAAAGAAAAACAGCGTGCAAGTGACAGCAAAAAAGCATTGTTGAGCAAGGCAGAAGTATTTTTGCGTGTAGAGGCAAACTATAACCAGGCAAAAGCAAGGGTTGACGAACTTGTAGAAAAAAATGCAGACGTTTCGCCTGAATATATCAAAGATATTTCTGACAAAATCGAACAGGTCGAAATTGAAAAACAACAGGTTGCAAAAATTCAGACTGAATTTGAAAAAGAGGCAGAAGTGCCAAAACAAAGCAAAGCACCTTACGTTGCGTTTGGTTTGCTGGCATTGATTATAATAGTTGCAACTGCGGTTTTTGTTCGCGAACTTGTTGCAACACCAGTTTTATTTGCATTGCCAGTCATTGCACTTGTGATTGTTGGTGTGCTTGCATTAAACAGCAAAATCAAATTTAATGCCAAAATAAAAAGTATAAAAAACCAAAAGAAACAAATTAAAGAAAAACTTGACCAGCAGATTGCCAAGGTTGACGATATGCAAAATACACTTTCGCAAACTTTTGCAAATCACAAAATTTTTGAGCCAAACCTTCACGTTGCATTGTCGCAACTTAAAAACAACAAGGTTGTGTTTGAACAGGCAATTGAAAACTATCGCCTTGCCGTTAACGAATGGAATCAAAAAAAGGCAGACCCCGAGTTTGCTTTGGCAATGGATAGTGGTAAGATAGAAACGGTTGACTATACTGCAGAAATAAGGCGTATGGACGAGCATGTGCTTGAACTTTCCAACCAGAATGCACGTTTGCAAAAAGAAGTTGAAATTTTTCTTTCAAACGCCAACCTTGCAAGTGACTTTAAAAACAGAATTGAAAGGCTGGAACTTGCTCTTGCCGATACCGAAGAAAAGGCAAAACTTGCCGAAGTTACACTTGCTTGTCTGCAACAGGCAAAAACAAACATCTCGCAAAGTTTTATGCCAGATATAGTCAAAAACTTTAACAAATATATAAACATCGTTACAAACGGTCAATATGACAGGGCGTCGCTTGACGACAAGTTTAACCTTCGACTGCACGAAAAAAACAGTTATCGTGAGTTTGATTATTTCAGCAAAGGGTTGACAGACCTCGGCATGTTTTGCCTTCGTCTTGCACTTGTCGACGCTATGTATGGCGAGAATTTGCCGTTTCTTATTTTAGACGACCCGTTTGTAAACTATGACACCCAAAAACTGCAAATGGCATTGCAACTTTTGGGTGAAAGATCAAAAAAATGCCAGATAATTTATTTTACCTGCCACGAGGCATAATATAATATGAAAAAACAAAATCAAGGCATGTGGCAATCTGTAAAAAGATTTTTGCCATATTTCAAGCCTTACAAAAAAATATTTGTGTTCGACTTGTTTTGCGTGTTTGTCGCAACGATAATTGAACTTGCTTTTCCGCAAATCGTGCGCATTGTTACAAACGATGCAATGAACACGGGTGGTATAGATATCAGCCTTATGACAATAGTGGTTATATCACTTATAGGCATGCGACTTATCGAGGTGTTTTGCAAATTCTTTATGGTAAAATGGGGGCATATGTCAGGTGCCTACGTAGAAAGAGATTTGCGCGAAAACCTTTTTAGGCATTATCAAGAGTTGCCACACAGTTTTTATGACAACAACAAAATAGGCACGCTCATGTCACGCATTTCAACAGACTTGTTTGAAATCACCGAGTTTGCTCACCACTGCCCAGAAGAATTTTTTATGGCGGCAGTAAAGATTATTGGCATTTTCGTTATAATGATGTTTTTTAACGTGCCGGTTACTTTGTGTTTGTTTGCGGTGTTGCCTTTTATGGTTGTGTTTGCAGTTTTTTACAACAAAAAAATGCGTGCAACCTTCAAAAAAAATCGTGTGCAGATGGGCGACCTCAACGCAACGGTAGAAGACAGCCTTGCAGGCGTTCGCGTTGTAAAATCTTTTGCTAACGAACAGGTTGAACAACAAAAGTTTGAAGAAGGCAACAGAAAATTTTTGAAAATAAAAGAACAAAACTATCAGTATATGGCAAGCTATAACGTGGGACTTCGCATTATGGATGCCATAATGTACATTATGATTCTTGTGCTTGCGGCAGTGTTTCAGCTTCGTGTTGATTTGCTTGTTACTTACGTTTTATATGCAACGACTTTGCTCACTTCTATCAAAGCTATTGCAGATTATACCGAACAGTTTCAAAAGGGTGTTACTGCGTTTGAAAGATACAGCGAAATTATGGATATTCCCGTTGACCTTTGCGACAAGCCAGACGCGCAGGAACTGACAGACGTTAAAGGCGACATTTCATTTGACAAAGTTTGCTTTAGATATATCGATGGTGACAAAGACGTTTTGCACGATATTGACATAGAGGTTAAACAGGGCGAAGTGGTTGCAATCGTTGGCCCAAGTGGCGGTGGAAAAACAACGCTTGCAAGTCTTGTGCCAAGGTTTTATGACGTAACCGGTGGTTCGATAAAAATAGACGGCAAAGATATCCGTGACGTAACGCTAAAATCTTTGCGACAAAACATTGGTGTGGTTCAGCAGGACGTATATTTGTTTTGGGGCACGGTTGCCGACAATATTCGTTATGGCAAACTTGATGCCACTATGGACGAAGTTGTGCTTGCTGCAAAACTTGCCGGTGCAGATGAATTTATAAACAAAATGCCAGATGGCTATGACAGTTACGTTGGTGAACGTGGCGTTAAACTTTCTGGTGGTCAAAAACAACGCATTTCTATTGCAAGGGTGTTTTTAAAAAATCCGCCTATTCTCATTTTAGACGAAGCAACAAGTGCGTTGGATAACGAAAGCGAAGTGCTTGTTCAAAAATCGCTTGACCAGCTCAGCCATGGTCGAACAACAGTGGTTATTGCGCACAGACTTTCAACAATACGAAACGCAACAAAAATCGTGGTTCTCACTGACAAAGGTATTGTCGAACAGGGCACTCACGAACAACTTATGCAACAAGACGGTTTGTACAAAAAACTTTATGATTTGTCAAGCAGTGCAGGAAACAGCATTTGCTGGTAAAAGGAGCATTTTATGCAAGGTCAAAAATTGGTTTATAGCCCGGTTAGTTTGTGGAAAAATTTTGACAGTACTTCGTTGCCATTTGAGCAAGAAGTTGTAAAGGTCGAAGAAAGTGATGGCATTGTGTATACACACATTTATTTTAACGGTGTTCAGCACGAAGATGGCATCAGCCGTGTATATGGCGTTTTTGGCGCAAAAAAGAACAAAAAAGATTTGCCTGCAATCGTTATTGTGAGTGACGTTGGCAAAGGCATTAACCAGCACGAAATAAGTTTTTGGGCTAAAAAAGGTTATGCCGTTTTTGGTTTTGACAATACGGGCAAAAATGACGAAAGCGAGCATTTTACCAAATATCCCAACAGCATAAGTTATGCAAACTATCTTTCTGCGGGCAGACACCTTACTCATTGCGACACAAATGCAAAAGAAACGTGCTGGTATCATTGGGCGACAAACACCCGCAGAGCAATATCTTTCGTTTGCAGTCAGGATTGCGTTGACAAAGAATCAATCGGTTTGCTTGCAACAAAAGACTCTGCCGTTACTGCGTGCATGGCTGCTGCTTTTGACAACAGGCTTGCTGCTTGTGCAATTGTGTTTGGTGTGTGCTATCACGAAATAGAAATGTATCACGGTCAGACTCTTGAAGAAGTTGAACGTGCCGAAGAAAGAGAACGCTGGTTTGCAGGAATTGCTCCTCAAAGTTATCTTATGCATATGCAAACGCCTTTCTTTTTGACTATCGGTGCAAACTCTGCACAAACCGACCTTGACAAAACTCACGAGGCACTCAACCTTATTCCAAAACAAACGCCATGGGCAATCTGGATTGCCGAAAAGTTGCTTGATGCGGGTGGCGAGAGTTTTGTTAAAAACCTTGACAAGTGGCTTACTATGCGACTTAAAAAACAAATTGACGAGTCGCTTTTGCCAGTTTCTTGTTTTCGCAAAATAAACGGAAAACTCAACGTTATTGTTCGTGTGCCAGACGACGAAGAAGTGCAGGAAGTGCAAATTTTCTGTGCACACGAAGCAGTTAAAAACAGCGTGAGATACTGGAGTAAACTTCAGCTTTCAAACGTGGCAGACGGCATTTATCGTGCAGAGGTCGACGTGTATGACAAGTCAAAATCTTGCTATGCATACAGCAACGTGAGATATCGTGGTGGTCTTGTGTTGTCAACAAACCTTATCGAGGTTGACAGCGACTATCTCAAAGACGTTAAAGAAAGTCAAAAAACAAAAATTATTTATAACAGTGCAATGGGGGCATCTGTCTTTCAGGTATATGCTCCGTTTAAAGATGCCGACAGCCACGGCTATGAAGAAAAGAAACTCGAAATGATTGCAGGTCCTTGTGATATAAGGGGGCTTAGTGGTCACGACTTTGCAACATTTGCATTAAACGGTGCAAGGCTTGCAAAAAGCGAAGACTGTGTGCTTACCTTTGACGTATACAGTAAAACAGAGCAAGAACTTACCGTTGGCGTTGTGGTAAACTATGGCGAAGATCAAATGATATATTCTACTACAGAAAAGCTTGTTGGTGGCGAAATATGGCAAAAAGTTTGCCTTTCTCTCGACGAGTTCAAGTGCGAAAGAGCAAAAAGCCTTGTCAGCTGGGATAGTTGTCAGGTGTTGTGTTTGCATGCGGACGAAAGCATTGCAATAAACAACGTTGTTTTTTCTTGAGGTGATGGTATGGATTTTCAGCTTGGGGACAAAATTATTTCTAAAAAAGTGCATCCTTGCGGTGGCAACCAATGGACAATAACACGTGTTGGTGCAGACTTTAAAATAAAGTGCGACACTTGTGGCAGAGTTGTTATGGTTGACCGTGTTGATTTTGAAAAAATAGTAAAGAAAAAGTTGTAATTGTTATGGAAAACAAAAAAACAAAAAAGACAGGAACCATACTTATCGTTGTGCTTGCTTCGTTGCTCTTTTTGTTTGTGGGTATAAGGACTTATTTTATAGACTGGTATACAGTATCAGGGGGGTCAATGTTGCCTACTTATACAGAGGGGCAAATTGTGTTTGCGCACAAAGTGGGCAATGCCGACAGATTTGACGTGGTTATTATAGAGGGTGAAACGTTGGTTGGCCAGGACCTTATTATCAAGCGCATTGTTGCCTTTGAGGGTGAAGAAGTCTGGACAGAAAAAGGCGTGTTGTTCGTTTGCTCAAACGGCGTGACAACAAGTTATGCAAACGAAGAATATGGCAAAGGTCAGGTTGGGCTTGTTCCAAAAGAAATAAAAAGGCAAACTGTGCCACAAGGCCACGTTTTTGTGCTTGGGGATAACCGACAAGACAGCATCGACAGCAGAACGTTTGGTGCCGTTCCGGTTGATATGATAGAGGCAATTGTTTTTTAAAAAACTTTACAAACAACTTTTGTTGTGTTAATATATTTTTACGGATGAGTTCCGTTTGCGACTTTGCTCACAGGGGCAGGGTGCAAAGATTAGTTTTAGTTTAATAGAAAAGAGGAGATTAGTCGTTATGAAATACAGCGTATACTGGCGATGCTTCTTTGGCATCGCTTTTTAATTGATTTTGGCGACAACAAAAAATCAAAAATATATTTTTTGATGAGGAAATTATGAAAAAAGAATTTAACAGAAGAATAACTTTGACAGAAAAAGAAATGCCAACGGCTTGGTATAATATTCAGGCAGATATCGAAGATTTGCCACAATATTTGCACCCGGAAACTTTGCAACCAATCTGCGAGGCAGACCTTGCTCCAATTTTTCCACCTGAAATAATCAAGCAAGAATTGTCAAAAGAAAGATATATCGAAATTCCAGAGGCTGTGCAAGATATTTATCACACTTACAGACCATCGCCATTGCATCGTGCATATGGTCTTGAAAGAGTTTTGGATACACCTGCAAAAATCTATTATAAATACGAGGGTGGCAACGCAACTGGCAGTCACAAACTTAACTCTGCCGTTCCACAGGTATATTACAACAAAATTGCAGGCATCAAACGTTTGACTACCGAAACAGGTGCAGGTCAATGGGGTGCGGCGCTCAGCATGGCATGCGACCACTTTGGCATTGAAAGCATGGTTTATATGACAAAAAACAGTTTTGTCAACAAACCTGGCAGACGCACTTTTATGAGCGCATTTGGTGGCAACGTTGTTGCAAGCCCATCACAACTCACAAAAGCAGGTCGTGACGTTTTGGCTAAAGACCCAGAGTGTGGTGGAAGCCTTGGCATTGCTATCAGCGAAGCTGTAGAAGATGCTTTGAGCAGACAAGATACAAACTATGCACTTGGCAGTGTGCTCAACCACGTTGCAATGCATCAGACAATCATTGGTCTTGAAACTCAAAAACAATTTGAAAAAATTGACGAATATCCAGACGTTGTTATTGCATGCGTTGGCGGTGGCAGCAACTTTGCGGGTCTCACTTTCCCATACATGCGTGACAAACTTGCTGGCAAAGCAAACCCACGCATCATCGCGGTAGAAAGCACTGCGGCGCCATCTTTGACAAAAGGTGTCTATGCCTATGACTTTACTGACGTTGGTCATATGTGCCCTGTTGCAAAAATGTATACAATGGGCGCAAGCTTTATGCCAAAAGGCACTCACGCCGGTGGTTTGAGATATCACGGCATGAACCCAATCATCAGCAAGCTCTATCACGACAAAATGATCGAGGCTGTTGCATATGACCAGTATGATACTCTCAGTGCAGGCTTGTTGTTCTCTCGTGCAGAAGGCATCGTTCCTGCGCCAGAATCAACTCACGCAGTTAAAGGCGCAATAGTTGAGGCGCTCAAAGCCAAAGAAGAAGGGGTTGCAAAAACAATCGTGTTCTGCTTGAGCGGTCACGGCTATTTCGAAATGTATGCATACGACGCGCTTTTGAAAGGTCAGCTTGGCGACAGCAGCACAGACGAACAGTCTGTTGCAATCGACGCTTTGCCAAAAGTATAAAAACTCAAAACTTAAATAAATCACCAAAAAAAGACACTCTCATTTCTGAGGGTGTCTTTTTTATGTAAAAGCAAAGATACTAAAACAAACTCTGGTCAAAAGTGATTTGTCAAATACTTGATTTGTCACAACACGGCAAATAATATATAAAACAAAGTCAACCTCAACTTTGCCAGCCGTTTTCAAAAACGACTTCCAACACGATTTTTTGAGCAAACAAAAAATCAACTGCACCAAAATGTCGACTGACAAACCAAAACGCAACCAACGTTGTTTTCCTGCAATGGCTAAACAGGCAAAAAGTCTTTTTGCTTTGTGGGCCCAAAATTGCCAGTGGTGCAAACCGAACCGTGTCAACTAAAATCGGTTTTTTCTCTTTGCAATTATAGTAAGTGCAACCTTTTTAAATATATGCATTGTTTTTAAAACTTTTTAAATTTTCTTTTTGTTTTTTGTGGTAGTTTTAACTTATTTTAAAAAGGGCATTGAATTTGCTTGATTTTTTTGCTATATTGATAAAATGAGGAGTGTTTGGGCAAAAAGCAAAAAAACATTCTATAAGCAATGAAAATTGAAAACTAAAAACACCTTTTTAAAAAAATTTTTAACTTTTTTTTGTTTTTAAACAGCAGGTTTTGTGTTGCAAAAACGTGCAAAACACAAGATTTTGTAGGGTTAAAAACAGGTAAAAAAAAGTTGAAAAAAGTGCTTTATTTTTGTTGACGGATATTGAAAACTTGTGATAATATATGTAGGCTGCGACAAAAGGTTGAGGCAGAAAGTTACTCAAAAAAAGAGATAATTTCTGCGGACGAGTCGTGAAATTCAGTATCACGGCGGCTTCAAAAAAGGGCACGCAGTATTTAAAAAGGTGTCGTTTCAACGATAGTTTGGCGACAAACCGTTTGAATACATGGCTGCTTATTTTTAATGTGGCAGTGTGACACACACGGACGCGTGGTTGTCACTGACGAAGCTTTATAAAATAGGAAAAATAGAGGAGAAAAAATGGCAAGTCAAAAAATCAGAATCAAATTGAAAGCATATGACCACAATTTGATCGACGCTTCAGCAGCAAAAATTGTTGAAACAGCAAACAGAATGGGCTCAAAAGTAAGTGGTCCAATTCCACTTCCAACACAAAGAGAAATCGTTACTATTTTGCGTTCACCACACAAATATAAAGATTCTCGTGAGCAATTCGAACTTAAAACACACAAAAGGCTTATCGATATTTACAGCCCAAGCGCAAAGACAGTTGACAGTCTTTCAAAAATGGATCTTCCAGCGGGCGTAAGCATCCAAATTAAGCTTTAATAAAATTAGTGACCATAGAGTCGGAGGAGTGAACTTTATCAATGAATAAAGCAATCATAGGAAAAAAATTGGGTATGACTCAGGTTTTCACTGCTGACGGTGCAGTTATTCCAGTTACTGTAGTAGAAGCTGGTCCTTGCGCAGTAGTACAAAAGAAAACCGTAGAAAGAGATGGCTACACAGCAGTTCAATTGGGTTACAAAGACGTTAAAGAAAGCAAACTCACAAAAGCAGAACTCGGCCACCTCAAAAAAGCAGGCGTAAGTGCAAAAGACGTTCTTAAAGAATTTAAATTTGAAAACTGCGACAGTTTTGAAATCGGCAGCGAAATCAAATGCGATATCTTTGCTGACGGTGACATTGTTGACGTAACAGGTACATCTAAAGGTCATGGTTTCTCAGGCGTTATCAAAAGATGGAACAGCGCTCGTCTTAAAGAAACTCACGGTGTAGGCCCTGTTCACAGAGAAGTTGGTTCTCTTGGCGCAAACAGCGACCCATCAAGAGTATTCCCTGGCAAACACATGCCTGGTCAATATGGTAACGAACAAGTTACAGTATTGAACCTCAAAGTTGTGAAAGTCGACACAGCTAAAAACGTTCTTCTCATCAAAGGTGCTATCCCAGGTGCTAAAAACAGCATCGTTTACATCAGAGAAGCTGTCAAGAAATAAGGAGTGGAAAAATGCAAGTAAAATTGTTTAACACAAGCGCACAAGAAATCGGCGCTTTGGAATTGAATGACAGCGTGTTCGGTTGTGAATATAACGAAGCTCTCATTCACCAAGTAGTAGTTGCTCAACTTGCAAACGCAAGACAAGGCACAAAAAGCACTTTGACAAGATCAGAAGTTCGCGGTGGTGGTAAAAAACCTTGGAGACAAAAAGGTACTGGCCACGCAAGACAAGGTAGCATCCGTGCTCCACAATGGATCAAGGGTGGCGTTGTTTTTGCTCCAAAAGCTCGTGACTTCAGCAAAAAAGTAAACAAAAGAGCTAAGTTCCAAGCGTTCAAAAGCGCTATCAGCTACAAAGCTCAAAACAACGAAATCATCGTTGTTGATAAAATCGAATTGCCAGAAATCAAAACAAAATACGTTCAACAAATTCTCAATAACTTCAAACTTGACAAAAGAGTTTTGTTGGTATTGCCAGAATATAACGAAGTTTTGTTGAGAGCTGGTCGCAACATCGAAAAGCTTTCTATCTCAACTGTAGAGTTGGTTAGCTTGTATGAAGTTGTTTCAAACGCAACAATTTTGATGACTTCAGAAGCAATTAAAAATATGGAGGAGGCATTCGCAGAATGAAACATTACGATATCATCAGAAAACCAGTCCTCAGCGAAAAAAGCTATAGCGAAATCGCAAACAAAAAATATGTTTTTGAAGTAGCAGTAAACGCTAACAAAATCGAAATCAAAGAAGCAATCGAAGCAGTATTCGGCGTTAAAGTTGAAAAAGTAAACACTATTAACGTTAGAGGCAAACTTAAAAGACAAGGTCGCACTCAAGGCTACACAGCTAAGAGAAAGAAAGCTATCGTTCAACTTACAAAAGATAGCAAAGCAATCGAAATCTTTGAAAACTTGGCATAAGGAGGACTTGAATAATGGCTATCAGAAGATATAAACCAACTTCACCGGCTCGTCGTTTTATGTCAGTTTCTGCTTACGAAGAAATCACAACGAACAAACCGGAAAAAAGCCTTCTTGCAACAAAAAGCAAGAGCGGCGGTAGAAACTCAACTGGTCGCATCACTGTAAGACACATTGGTGGCGGCAACAGAGTTAAATACAGAATTATCGACTTTAGAAGAAATAAAGACGGTATCCCAGCAAAAGTTGCTACAATCGAATACGATCCAAACAGAAGTGCATTTATCGCATTGTTGCACTACGTTGATGGCGAAAAGAGATACATTCTCGCTCCAGTAGGCCTCAATGTTGGCGACAGAATCGTAAGTGGCGCAGACGCTGATATCAAAGTAGGCAACTGCCTTCCACTCGAAAATATCCCAGTAGGTACTTTCGTTCACAACATCGAAATGCACCCTGGCAAAGGTGGCCAAATTGCAAGAGCAGCTGGTATTTCAGCACAGCTCATGGCAAAAGAAGGCAAATATGCAACACTCCGTATGCCATCTGGCGAAATGAGATACATTCTCGCTAAATGCCGTGCAACAATCGGTCAAGTTGGCAACGTAGATCACGAAATCGTTTCTATCGGTAAAGCTGGTAAGAAAAGACACATGGGCGTACGTCCAACAGTTCGTGGTTCTGTAATGAACCCTTGCGATCACCCTCATGGTGGTGGTGAAGGTAAATCACCAGTTGGTAGACCAGGTCCAGTTACTCCTTGGGGTAAACCTGCTCTTGGTTACAAAACTAGAAAGAAAAAGAACCCATCAAGCAAATTTATTATCAAACGCGTTAACTAAGTGGAGGCAATAAGATAATGAGTAGATCAATTAAAAAAGGTCCTTTCGTCCATGCAAAACTCCTTGCTAGAGTAAAAGAAATGAACGAAAAAGGCGAAAAGAAAGTATTGAAAACTTGGTCAAGATCATCTACAATCTTCCCTGATTTTGTAGGTCATACAATTGCCGTTCACGATGGCAAAAAACACGTACCAGTTTACGTTACAGAAGATATGGTAGGTTGCAAACTCGGTGAGTTCGCTCCTACAAGAAACTTCCGCGGTCATGCCGGCGGTAAAACAACTAAGAAATAAGGAGGAGAGAGGAAATGGCATCTAGAAGCAGAGATAAAGCTATCGCTCGTAAAGAGAATAAAGATCAAAGACCTTTTGCCGTTGCGAAATACATCAGAATTTCTCCTTCAAAAGTAAGGATCGTAATCGACTTGATTCGCGGCAAAAACTATTTTGACGCACTTGCAATCCTCGAAAACACACCAAAGGCTGCAAGCCTTCCTGTTAAAAAACTTCTCAACTCAGCAGCAGCTAACGCAGAAGTTAACAAAGGTATGTCAAAAGATGATTTGTACGTTGCTGAAATTTTTGCAGACAACGGCCCAACTCTCAAAAGAGTTATGCCAAGAGCGCAAGGCAGAGCTTTCAGAATTTTGAAACGCACTAGCCACATCACTGTTATTCTTGACAGTGTAAGCAACAAGTAAGGGGGTCAAAATGGGACAAAAAGTTAATCCACACGGAATGCGTGTTGGCGTAATCAAGGGCTGGAGCTCACAGTGGTTCGCTGACAAAAAAGATTTCGGTAAAATGTTGAAAGAAGACAGCGTTATCCGTGAATTCCTCAAAAAGAAATATTACACAGCAGCTGTATCTTCTATCACAATTGAAAGAAGCGAAGGCAAAATTGCCGTATCAATCGCAACTGCACGCCCAGGTGTTCTCATCGGTAAAGGCGGTGCAAACGTAGAAGTTATTAAAAACGAAATTGCTAAACTTTCACAAGGCAATGCCGTTACACTCAACATCGTTGAAGTTAAAAAACCTGATATGGACGCTCAATTGGTTGCAGAATCAATTGCTGCACAACTCGAAAAACGTGTAAGCTTCCGTCGTGCTGTTCGTCAAAACATGGGCAGAGCAATGAGAGCTGGCGCTAAAGGTATCAAAGCAATGGTATCTGGTCGTTTGGACGGTGCAGAAATCGCAAGAAGCGAACATTATCACGAAGGATCTATTCCTTTGCACACACTCAGAGCTGACATCGACTATGGCTTTGCAGAAGCTCACACTACTTTTGGTGTAATCGGTGTTAAAGTTTGGGTATACAAAGGTGAAATCCTTGCAAGAAAAAAGTCTAGCGAAGGAGGACAAGCATAATGTTGATGCCTAAAAGAGTTAAAAGACGTCGTCAATTCCGTGGCAGAATGAAAGGTGCTGCGCATAAAGGCAACGAAATCGCTTACGGTACATTTGGTCTTGTTGCTACAGAACCAGGCTGGGTAACATCAAACCAAATCGAAGCAGCTCGTATCGCTATGACAAGATTTATCAAACGTGGCGGTCAAGTTTGGATCAAAATATTCCCACATAAACCGGTAACTAAAAAACCTGCAGAAACTCGCATGGGTTCAGGTAAAGGTTCACCAGAATATTGGGTAGCAGTAGTAAAACCGGGCAGAGTAATGTTTGAAATGGACGGTGTATCAGAAGAACAAGCAAGAGAGGCATTGAGACTTGCAAGTCACAAATTGCCAGTTAAATGCAAGTTTATGAAAAAAGAGCAAGTAGCTGAGGGTGGTGAAGGTTGATGAACGCTAAAAAAATTCATGAAATGAATGATCAAGAACTCGTAAATAAATTGAGCGAGTTGAAGAAAGAACTCTTCAATCTTCGTATGAGCCATGCGACAGGTCAATTGGCTAATCCAACTTCGCTCAGAAACTGCAAAAGAGACATTGCTAAAGTTAAAACTGTTCTTCGTGAAAGAGAACTTGGCATCTCTGTAAGCAAAGAGTAATGGAGGCTTAGCACATGGAAAGATCATTGAGAAAAGAAAGAGTGGGCATTGTTGTATCTGACAAAATGGATAAAACAATCACTGTTGCTGTTGTAAACAAATACAAACACCCACTTTATAAAAAGACTGTTTCTAAAACAAAAAAATATAAAGTACACGATGAACACAATACTGCTGGCATTGGCGATACAGTATTGATTGCTGAAACAAGACACATCAGCAAAGACAAATATTTCCGTCTTGTTGAAATCATTGAAAAGGCTAAATAATTAAGGAGGACTTATGGTACAACCACAAACTAGATTGAAAGCGGCTGACAACTCAGGCGCAAAAGAGCTTATGTGTATCAGAGTGCTCGGCGGCTCATTCAGAAAATCAGGCAATATCGGTGACGTTATCGTTGCAAGCGTAAAAAGCGCTAACACAGGCGGTATCGTTAAAAAAGGCGACGTTGTTAAAGCAGTTATCGTAAGAACAACTTCTGGCGTAGGTCGTGCAGACGGTACACACATCCGTTTTGATGACAACGCTGCAGTTATCATCGATAACCAAAAACAACCAAGAGGCACACGTATCTTTGGGCCTGTTGCAAGGGAACTTAGGGAAAAAGACTACATGCGTATCGTTTCTCTTGCCCCTGAAGTTCTTTAATGGAGGTCTATACTAAGATGAATAAAATGGAAATCAGAAAAGGCGACCTCGTTGAAATCATCTGCGGCGGTATCGAAGCTAAAGGCAAACGCGGTAAAGTTCTTGCTGCTAGCCCTAAAAACGGTACAGTAGTTGTAGAAGGTCTCAACATGGTAAAACGCCACACAAGACCACGTTCTGCACAACAACCGGGTGGTATCATCGAAAGAGAACGTGCAATTGACGTATCAAACGTAATGATCGTTTGCCCAGCTTGCGACAAAACAACTCGTATCGGTCACGTTGCTGGTGAAAACGGCAAATATCTCAGACAGTGCAAAAAATGTGGCGCTGTTATCGTAGAAAGAAAAGAAGAAAAACCAGCTAAAAAAGCTGCTACAAAACGCAAAACAACAAAAAAAGCAGCTGAAAAAGCTGAATAAGGAGGAAATTCACTGTGGCAGAAGTTAAAGAAATGAACAGATTGATGGCTGCGTATAAAAACAGTGTTGTTCCTGCTTTGAAAGAACACTTCAAATACGAAAACATCAACCAAGTTCCAAGACTTGAAAAAATCGTTATCAACGCAGGTTTGGGCGACGTTAAAGATAATGCAAAATCTTTCCAACTCGCTGTAGACGAAATCAAAATGATTGCCGGTCAAAAACCTATGGTAACAAAAGCTAAAAAATCCGTTGCAAACTTCAAAGTAAGAGAAGGTATGCCAATCGGAGCGAAAGTAACTTTGCGTAACCAAAGAATGTATGAATTTATGGACAAACTCGTGTCAGTAGCTCTCCCACGCGTTAGAGACTTCCACGGCGTAAATCCAAATGCATTCGATGGCAGAGGCAACTACACATTGGGTATCAAGGAACAACTTATCTTCCCTGAAATCTCATACGACCAGGTAGAAAAAACAAGAGGTTTCGACGTAACTTTTGTAACAACTGCAAAAAGCGACGAAGAAGCAAGAGAACTTCTCAGACTCTTGGGTATGCCTTTCTCAAAGTAATGGAGGAAAACAATGGCTAAAAAAGCTCTTATTTTGAAACAACAAAAAGCACCAAAGTTTTCAACTCGTGCTTATACAAGATGTTCAATCTGTGGCAGACCACACGCTGTACTCCGTAAATACGGTATCTGCAGAGTATGCTTCAGAGAACTCGCTTACAAGGGCGAAATCCCTGGTGTAAAAAAATCAAGCTGGTAAGTCAGTTATTTAGGAGGAAAAAAACAATGGTTGTTACAGATCCAATCGCAGATATGCTGACTCGCATCAGAAATGCTTTGACTGCAAAGCACGAAACTGTAGAAGTTCCAGCATCTAAAATGAAAAAAGCCATTGCTGACATCCTTTTGAACGAAGGTTACATCAGCAATGTAGAACTCAAAGAAGAAGGCGTTCAAGGCAGCATTTTGGTTACTTTGAAATACAGCAAAGAAGGCAACGTTATCAGTGGTCTCAAACGTATTTCTAAACCAGGTCTCCGTGTATACGCAAAAAGCAACGAAATCCCTAAAGTTTTGAATGGTCTCGGTATCGCTATCCTTTCAACTTCTAAGGGTATCATGACTGATAAAGAAGCAAGAGCAAACAACCTCGGTGGTGAAGTTCTCGCATTCGTTTGGTAAGGAGGATAAGCATTTATGTCAAGAATTGGTAGAATGCCGATCGTTCTTCCAGAAGGCGTTGAAGTTAAAGTTGAAAACGGCCTCGTAACAGTAAAAGGACCTAAAGGTCAACTTTCACAACAAATCGGCAATAAAGACATTTCAGTTGCAGTTGAAAACAACACAGTCGTTCTTTCTAGAGCAAACGACAAAAAAGATGCAAGAGCACAACACGGTCTTTACAGAGCGCTCATCAACAACATGGTTGTTGGCGTAACTAAAGGTTTCGAAAAAGCTCTTATCGTAAACGGTGTAGGTTATAAAGCACAAGTTCAAGGTAAAAAACTTATCCTTAACATTGGTTACTCACACCCAGTTGAAATCGAAGCTCCAGAAGGCATCACAATCGAATGTCCACAACTTACAGAAGTTGTTGTTAAAGGTATTGACAAAACTTTGGTAGGTCAAGTGGCTGCAAACATCAGAGCTAAAAGAGAAGTTGAGCCTTATCACTCATATGGTATTCGTTATAAAGACGAAGTTGTTATTACTAAAGAAGGCAAAACTGCTGGTAAATAAGAGGTGAAAATATGATTTCTAAATTGGATAAAAACGCTGACAGAAGAATCCGTCACGCAAGAGTTAGAAAAAAAGTTTCTGGCACAAGCCTTAAACCTCGCTTCAACGTTTACCGTAGCACAAGATACATCTACGTTCAAGTTATCGACGACGTAAACGGTGTTACACTTGTTGCAGCAAACTCTTTGCAAATGGCAGATCAACTTGCAGGCAAAACAAAAACAGAACAAGCTAAAGAAGTTGGCGCACAAGCTGCTAAACTTGCTTTGGAAAAAGGTATCACTGAAGTTGTATTCGACAGAGGTGGTTACATCTATACAGGTCGTGTGGCAGCAGTTGCCGAAGGCGCTCGCGAAGCCGGCTTGAAATTCTAATAGGAGGTAAATTCAGATGGAAAGACGTGAAAACCAAGGTCAAAGAGCTGAACGTGACAACAAACGTCCAAACAGCAGACCAAAGTTCAACAGAGAAAGAAAAGAAGAAGCTGACGACCTCCAAAAGAAACTTGTTTGCATCAACCGCGTAACTAAAGTAGTAAAAGGTGGTAGAACAATGCGTTTTACAGCTTTGGTAGTAGTTGGTGACGGCAAAGGTAAAGTAGGTTGCGGCACTGGTAAAGCTGCGGAAGTTCCACAAGCTATCGAAAAAGCAACACAAAGAGCTAAAAAGAGCATGATCAACGTACCAATCGTTGGTACATCAATTCCACACGAAGTAATCGGTAAATTTGGCAGAGGCACAGTTCTTATGAAACCTGCTCAACCTGGTACTGGTATCATTTCTGGTGGTAAAGTAAGAAGCGTGCTTGAAGTAGCTGGTTACAAAGATATTCGTACTAAATGTCTTGGTAGCACAAACCCAATCAACTGTGTAAAAGCAACTATCAACGGTTTGGCTAGCCTCAGAACAGCAGAAAAAGTTGCTGCTTTGAGAGGCAAATCTGTTGAAGAAGTGCAAGCATAATAGGAGGTAACATATGTCAGAAATCAAAACAAATGCTCCAAAAATGCACCACGGCAGAGTTGTGGTTGAAAGCAAAAAACCACTTTATAACGTAAAAAATAACAAAGGCGAAATGCCATACGCTATCTCAGAAGAAAGCGTTAAAGTAACATTGATCAAAAGTACAATCGGTTCTTTGGAAGTTCACAAAGCAACTGTTGCTGCTTTGGGTCTCAAAAAAGTAGGTTCTTCTAAAGTATTCAAAGTTAGCCCAGCTCTCAACGGCATGTTGTTTAGAGTTAGACACTTGATCAAAGTAGAAGAAGTTAAGTAAGTAGGAGGCACATTGATGAAAATTCATACTATTCAACCTGCTCCTGGCGCTGTGACTGCATCAAAAAGACTCGGCAGAGGTACTGGCAGCGGTCTCGGCAAAACAAGCGGTAAAGGTCACAAAGGTCAATGGGCAAGAAGCGGCGGCGGTGTTCGCATCGGTTTCGAAGGTGGTCAAATGCCTTTGGCACGTCGTTTGCCTAAAAGAGGCTTTACTAATAACTGGCGTAAAGAATATTCTGTCATCAACATTGGTGATCTCGAATGTTTCGACAACGGCACAGTTGTAACACCTGAATTGGTATACGATATGGGTCTTGCAGCTGACAAAGGCAATGCTGGACTTAAAGTATTGAGTGACGGTACTCTTACTAAACAGCTTACAGTAAAAGCGCACAAATTTTCACAGTCTGCTATTGCCAACATTGAAAAAGCTGGTGGCAAAGCAGAGGTGATTGAATAATGTGGCAAACAATTAAAAATTCTTTCAAGTCAAAAGAGGTTAGAACAAAAATCTTGTTCACTCTTTTGCTTGTAGCAATCTACAGACTTGGTTCATTTATTCCTGTTCCAGGTATTGACAAAGCAGTAATCAGCGGTGCTGTAACTGGCAATACGTTCCTTGGTATTATCAGTGCCATCAACGGTGGTGCGCTTGCTAACGGTACTTTGTTTGCTATTGGTATTTCACCATATATCAACGCGTCAATCATTCTTCAATTGTTGACAGTTGCTATCCCTTCTCTCGAAAGACTTTCAAGACAAGGTGACGAAGGCCGTAAAAAACTCACACAAATCACACGTTATTTCACAGTTGTTCTTGCAGCAATCCAAGCGATTGGTATTCTCGTTGCATTCAACAACCAAGGCGTACTCAACAACAAACTTATTTCAGCAGAATTTATAGTTCCAACTTGGGTACTCTTTATCTTTGTTTCACTCATTCTCATCGCAGGTGCAACTTTGTGTATGTGGATTGGTGAACGTATCACAGAATATGGCGTATCTAACGGTATGTCACTTCTCATCTTCGTAGGTATCCTCGCAACTGCAGGTAACGCAATCGTTGGTGCAATCAAGAGTGTTATCGAAGGTGGCTTTAATGCAGGTGGTTGGGAACTTCTCGGCTTCCTCGCTATGGCAGTTGTTATCTTTGCTTTCATCATTTTCGTTGACAAAGCAGAAAGAAAAATCACTGTTCAATATGCAAAACAAGTTAAGGGCAACAAAATGTATGGTGGCCAAAACACAACAATTCCTGTTCGTGTAAATGGTTCTGGCGTATTGCCACTCATCTTCGCATTTGCTCTTACATCTTTCCCAGAAATGCTCTTTAACACATTCTGGGCAGGTCAAAACTGGGTAACTTGGTACACAGTTAACATGGGCACAGCTTCTTGGCTTTACCCAATCATGTTGACAATCTTCATCTTCTTGTTTGCATTCTTCTATCAACAAGTGCAATTCAATCCGATCGAAGTGTCAAAAAACATTCAAAACAACGGCGGTTTTATTCCTGGTATCAGACCTGGTCAACCAACTGCCGAATATCTCACAAAAGTTATTCAAAGAATCACATTCTTTGGTGCATTGTTCCTTGCAATCATCGCTTTCGTGCCAAGCATTCTTTTCCAAATCGTTGGCGCAGGCAACCTTGGTTTGCTCAACACATTCACATCAACAGGTTTGCTCATCGTAGTAAACGTTGCATTGGAGTTTGACAAAGCTTTGGAACAACAACTTATGATGAAATATTACAAAGGTTTCCTTAACAAATAAGGGCCTGTTTCCTGAGTGAGGATGCGCCTTGAGGGCGTGTCCCACCAGATGAAACAAAACAAACTAAACTATCAGAGAGGGAATAGATATGCGTATCGTATTGTTGGGCGCTCCAGGCGCAGGTAAAGGCAGTCAAGCAAAATCTTTGTCAGAAAGATACAACGTGCCACACATTTCAACAGGTGATATTTTCCGTGCACTCAAACCAGATTCAGAACTTGGTCAATTGTTTGCACAATATGCATCAAAAGGACAATTGGTTCCCGACGAAGTAGTACTTAGAATCGTTAAAGAAAGACTTGATCAGGACGATTGCAAAAACGGTTTTATTTTGGATGGTTTTCCACGTACTATTCCGCAAGCCGAAGCCTTCGAAAGAGAAATTGGCTCAGACGTAGCTTTGAACTTTGACGTAGACAACAGCATTTTGATGGACAGACTTACTGGCCGTTGGACATGCAAAGAATGTGGTGTTCCTTATCACAAATCAACAATGGGCGACATTACAAAATGCACTCGTTGTGGCGGTGAACTTTATCAAAGAAAAGACGACACTGCAGAAACCGTTGCAAACAGACTTAAAGTCTATGATGAACAAACAAAACCGCTCATTGACTTCTATGCAAAACAAGGTACACTCAAAAATCTTGATGCTGCAAAATCAATTAGCGAAGTATACGAAAAAATAGTTCAAATTTTGGACAATTTATGATATACTTAAAAAATGGCGAACAAGTTGCCCTTATGCGTGAGCCAAACCGTATTGTAAAAAATGCTTTGGCCCTCGTAGAAGAGGCAGTTAAACCGGGTGTTACAACAGAATACCTGGATAAAATCGTATACGACTACATCACAAAAGAAAATGCTTATCCATCTTTTTTGAATTATAACGGCTTTCCAAAAAGCATTTGTGCATCAATAGATGACGAAGTTGTTCATGGAATTCCAAGTTCTAAAAAGGTTTTGCGCGAAGGCAGCATAATAAGCATTGATATCGGCGCTTATAAAAACGGTTTTCATGGTGACGCGGCGAGAACTTTTGCAGTAGGCAAAATTTCTGCTGAAAAACAAAAACTTATTGACGTTACTAAACAAAGCTTTTTTGAAGCGGCAAAAATCATTAAAGAAGGAATCAGGCTGGGAGACATCGGACACGCTATTGATAGCTACGTTACGTCTTTCGGTTATTCTACTGTAAAGGTGTTGGTCGGCCACGGTATTGGTGAAAATTTGCACGAAATGCCAGACGTGCCAAACTATGGCAAAGCAGGCAGAGGTCTGCGCATAGTTGAGGGCATGGCACTTGCAATTGAGCCTATGGTAAACATGGGCGATTACAGAGTTGAGTTTCTTGACGACGGTTGGACGTGTGTGACAATCGATGGCAAGCCAAGCGCTCATTACGAAAACACTTTGGTTGTCACTAAAGACGGATGCGAAATCCTTACACTTTGATTTTCAAGGGAGTATTATGTCAACTGAAATTGTTATAGGCTCGGTGGTTCTGTCAAAACAGGGCAGAGACCAAAATAATTTGTATTTGTGTGTGGGTGTTGTCGATGATCAATTCGTGTTGATTGCAGACGGCAAAACTCACAGACTGTGCAAACCAAAAAAGAAAAATATCAAACATCTCAAACACACGGGGGATACGCTGGACGTTATCGCTCAAAAGCTAAACGAAAACAAAAAAGTTTTCGACAGCGAAGTAAACAGCAGTTTGAGAAACTTCATCAAAGCAGAACGCTAAAATTTGTGGAGGAATTGTAAAGTTATGTCAAAAGATGATGTAATTGAAGTAGAAGGCGTCGTTGAAGAGGCCATGCGTAACGCGACATTTAAAGTCAGACTTACTAACGGACTTGTCATCACAGCTTATATCTCAGGAAAATTGAGAATGAACTATATCAAAATTCTTCCTGGTGACAGCGTGACTGTAGCTATGAGTCCTTATGATTTGACAAAAGGTCGAATCACTTGGAGAAGTAAAAAATAACGGAGGAAATCAGATATGAAAGTTAGACCAAGCGTAAAACCGATGTGTGACAAATGCAAAATCATCAAAAGAAACGGCAGAGTTATGGTTATTTGCTCTAAATATCCAAATCACAAACAACGCCAAGGCTAATCCTCTTTAACAAAAGAGGTTTAAACCCGAAAATAATTTTTTACACCAGCAAAAAACATTCCAGTATCTATCTTTTTTGCTCTTGTAAAAGTGACATAGATTTTTTTAAACAAAAATTCAGGAGGAAATTTATCAGATGGCTCGTATTTCCGGCGTAGATTTGCCAAGAGAAAAACGTATCCAAATCGGTCTTACTTATATCTTCGGTATCGGTAGACCTACAGCTGACAAAATTCTTGCAGAAACAGGCGTAAACCCTGATATCCGCGTAAAAGATTTGTCAGAAGCTGACGTTAGCAAACTCAGAGAATATATCGAACACAACTTGCAAGTTGAAGGCGACCTCAGAAGAGAAGTTGCTTTGAACATTAAACATATGATGGAAATCGGTTCTTACAAAGGTATCCGTCACCGTAAAGGCTTGCCAGTAAGAGGTCAATCAACAAAACAAAACGCTCGTACAAGAAAAGGTCCAAAACGTACCGTTTCTAAAGGCAAGAAGAAGTAAGGAGAACTGAAATGGCAGTAAAAAAAGTTTCTAAAAAAAGAAAAGTGTTGAGACACGTTGACAAAGGTCAAGTTCACATTCAAGCATCTTTCAACAACACAATCATCACTATCACAGATATGGAAGGAAACGCTTTGAGCCAATGTTCAGCTGGTGCATTGGGCTTTAGAGGTTCAAGAAAAAGCACTGCTTATGCTGCACAACAAGCTGCAGAAAAAGCTGCTATGGCTGCAAAAGAATATGGCTTGAGAAGCGTAGAAGTTTTTGTAAAAGGCCCAGGTGCAGGTCGTGAATCTGCAATCCGTGCTATGCAAACAGCAGAAATTGATGTAACTCTCATCAAAGACGTATCACCAATCGCTCACAACGGTTGCCGTCCACCTAAAAAGAGAAGAATTTAATCGGAGGAATTTCAGACAATGGCTAGATATACAGGACCTGATTGCCGTCTTTGCAGACGTGAAGGCGCAAAACTTTTCCTTAAAGGCGACAGATGTTATTCAGCTAGCTGCGCAATGAACAAAAGAGCAGTTGCTCCGGGTCAACACGGTGCGGCACGCAAAAAAGTGACTGAATACGCTACACAACTTCGCGAAAAACAAAAAGCAAAAAGAATCTACGGTGTAAGTGAAAAACAATTCCACATGTACTACGTAGAAGCTGATAGAAGAAAAGGCGTAACAGGTGAAAACATGTTGTCTTTGCTCGAAAGAAGACTTGACAACGTAGTTTACCGTCTTGGTTTTGGCGTTTCACGCAGCCAAGCAAGACAACTTGTTAACCACGCTCACATCACAGTTAACGGCAAAAAAGTAAACATCCCATCTTACATCGTTAAAGCTGGCGACGTTGTTGCTGTTAAAGAAAACAAAACAAACAATACTTTCTTTAAACAATTGAAGGAGAGAAAACCAAACGGTGTTATTCCTAAATGGTTGGAAGCTGACATGGAAAACCTCAGCGGTAAAGTAATTGCACTTCCAGTTAGAGAAGATATCGGCATGGATATTCGCGAACAACTTATCGTCGAATTGTACAGCAAGTAAGCTTAACCCTATAAAAGGAGGATTTTATCTCTTATGATGGAAATTGATAAACCAAATATGCACACAGAAGAAAGCGCTGATGGTGCCGTTTGCAAATTGGTGGTAGAACCACTTGAAAGAGGGTTTGGTATTACTCTTGGCAATGCTCTTCGCAGAGTGTTGCTCGCATCTCTTCCTGGTGCTGCTGTTGTTGGTATTAAAATTGAAGGCGTTCAACACGAGTTTTCAGTAATTCCTGGCGTTAAAGAAGACGTTACAGAAATTATCTTGAACCTCAAAAACCTCGCCCTCAAAACTGCAACAACAGATTGCGCTTTTAGGAAAGTTATTAACATTAAAAAACAGGGCCCTTGCGTAATTTACGCAAGAGATATCGAAACTGATGCAGAAGTTGAAGTTTTGAACCCTGATTTGTATATCTGCACTCTTGACGAAGGTGCTGTTTTCGAAGCAGAACTTCACGTTGGCAGAGGCAGAGGCTACGTTACAGCTAACAAAAACAAAGAAGTTAACAAAGAGTTGAAGCTTAATTATCCAATCGGTTATATTCCAATTGACTCAATCTTCACTCCAGTTAAAAAAGCAAGCTACAACGTAGAAAACGCTCGTGTTGGTCAAAACATCGACTTTGACAAGTTGACTTTGGACGTAACAACAAACGGTGCGTTTAGTGCAATTGAAATTGTCAGCCTTGCAGCTAAAGTTTTGCAGGATCACATTCAAATGTTCGTTGACCTTTCAGAAACAATGAGCAAAATTGACTTCCTCAAGAGCCGCGAAGAAGACAAACAACAAAAAGTATTGGACATGAGCATCGACGAGATGGACTTGTCAGTAAGAAGCCAAAACTGCTTGAACCGTGCTGGTATCAAAACTGTTGCAGATTTGATTCAACGCACAGAAGAAGATATGCTCAAAGTTAGAAACCTCGGCAGAAAATCGCTTGACGAAGTTTTGGGCAAAATCAAGAGCTATGGTCTTCAATTGAAAGAAAAGGATGAATAAGGGAGGAGATACCAAAAATGAGAAAGCTTGGTAGAGCAACAGACAAAAGAATTGCCTTGTTGAAAAATCAGGTATCAAACCTTTTGTGGAAAGGCGAAATCGTAACTACTTATGCAAGAGCTAAAGAAGTTCAAAAACTCGCTGAAAAATATATCACACTCGCTGTAAACACTTATGAAGACGTTTACACAGTAAGCAAAACACGCATCGTTGATGGCAAACAAACTTCTGTAGAAGTTCAAAACGATGGCCCACAAAAGTTGGCTGCAAGACGTATGCTCATGGCTAACCTTAACGACCTTAAAGAAGAAAAAGGTGCTAAGGAATCTAAATCAGCATACAAACTCAGAACTCAAGACGTTAAACACCCACTTTTTGAAAAAATTTTTAACGTATATGCACCAAAATATGCAGAAAAAGCTAAAGAAGGTCAAAAAGGCGGTTACACAGCTGTTTACAAACTCGGCCCACGCAAAGGTGACGCTGCAGAAATGGCTAAAATCGTTTTGCTCTAATATCTGAAAATATTAACAAATAAATGCAAAGGGACTGACAAACAGTCCCTTTTTGTTTGCAAAAATTACAATTATTTACAAAATATCCAAAAGGTTTAATCTTGTATAAAAAGTGGGTTGGTGTTATAATTATCAAAATGGGAGAAAGTTGCATATGACAGACAACAGACTTGCAAAAATGCCAATTTCAAACTGGGGTGGCCTTGGTTTTAAATGTCGTTGTGGCAACCTGCACGAAATTAACGTTAAAGAATTTGTTATACAGCAAGGGGCTTGCGACCATACGGCACATTTTGCCAAAAAAATGGGCAAAACAATGCACCTTGTGTTTGAACAAAAGGTCTTTGAAAAAACAAAAGACAAGGTTGTAAAAAAGTTTGGCAAAATTTTTGACGTTACAACAAGCATAATTAAAGAACAAAATCTGTTCAGCATTGAACAATGCGAACAAATTTTTGCACAGGCAAAAGAACAAACCAAAGTTATCGTTTGCGTTGGTGGCTACAATGCCTGTCAATATGGCAAATATGCATCGCAAAAACTTGGCGTTCAATGGATTTTTATAAACGTGTTGCCAGACTGCGACGACGTTGCAACAAACTATTGCACCTTGTGGAAAAACAAAGTCAAACAAATTTTGCCTGGCAAATCACCTGACGTTGTGTTGTGTGACACTGCTTTGGCATATGATTTTTGCCTTGACGATTTGCAGACTGCATTTGCCGTTGTTTTGCAAAATGGACTGTTTGCTTTTGACAGGGTTTTTGCAAACAAGGTTCAAAACGCAAAAAACTGTGACGTTGCCAATTATCTTTTGGCTACTTCTGTTAAAAATGCAATAAACCTTGCAAAAAAACCTTTCAGCAAAAACACAGTGAGCGAACTTTTTGCTTGCCAATATCTTATTTCTGTGGCAAAATGCTTGTCTGTGGCAAATCAAAATAATTTTGCAGGTATTCATGCTTTTACAAATGCATTGCAAAGCAAATATCCGCACTATACTTTTGGTCAGGTTGTTTGTGTTGCAAACGACGTGCTTTCAAAAATATATGCACAGGTGGTTGAAAACAATTGTCTGCTCACGATTGACAAAGACAGGTTTCTTCACGAAACTCTGGCACTCAAAAAATTTGGTGTGCAGGTCAACCCTGTTTTCAATTTTGAAACAAACGACAAAGCATTTGAGCAAAACGTTGAGTTTTTCAAACAAAACCTTGCTTTAATTGCCAAAATAAACAATCTCTGCAAATCAATGATAAAGCAAAGCATAAGCTGGCAAAGCAAGGTTGCTTTTGACTGTTTGCAACTTTGCACAGATATCTATCCTTTCAACGGTCTTTTGCGTTATGCTAATGACAAAGGATATTTTGATAAACAAAACGATTAACAAACGAGGAAAATATGTATCTTATAGTAGGTTTGGGCAACCCAGATAAGGTGTATGAAAACACTTTTCACAACATTGGTTTTATGGCTATCGACCGCCTTGCGCAAAAACTTGGCGCTACTTTCAGCAAAAACGAGTGCAAAGCAAAAACTGCACACACTTTTGTTGGTGGCACAAAAGTTATTCTTGCAAAACCACAAACATACATGAATCTGTCTGGCGAAAGCGTAATTTCGCTCACTTCAAAATATAAAATAGAACAAGACGAATTTTTTGTTATCTATGACGATATCGATTTGCGTCTTGGTGCGGTAAGAATAAGAGAAAACGGTTCTGCCGGCATACATAACGGCATGAAAAACATTGTTCAGCAAATTGGCACGCAACAATTCAACAGGTTGCGCATTGGCATTGGCCGTGGCTCTAACGCGCAAATGGAACTTAAAGATTTTGTATTGTCAAAAGTGTCAAAAGACGACATGCAAATTCTTGATAAAACTTTCGATAACGTTGCAGAAGCAATGCAAGAGTTTTGCAAAGGCAACGACGTGCAGAAAATAATGCAAAAATACAACGTCAAATAGTTGTTTAACAAATTTTAAAGGTGCAAAAGTGATTTTACAAAAACTGAAAGATTTTGCAACTTACAACCAGATAGTCCAAAATACCCGGGGTAAAAAAAATACCGCGGCTTTTGGCGTGTGCAAAAAACAAAAAGCCTTTATTGCAGGTGTTTTGCCACAATTTGTGTTATACGTTGCAAGCGACTATGTCAGTGCGCATGAAATTTTAAATCAATTAAATTCGCTTGGCAAAAAATATATGTATCTGCCACCTAAAGAAGAAGTTCTTGTCAGCAACAAGGGTTCTTCCGTTTCGTCACGTGCTTTGCGCAGTCAGGTGCTTTTTGCAATGACAAACGGTCTTGACGGTGTGGTTACAACGCCAGAGGCACTGTGCCAAAAATATCCTTTTAAAAACAGTTTTTTGTCAAACGTTATCACTTTGCAAAAAAATGACAGCACAGATATCTTCAAAGTGGCAAAGGGGCTTGTTGCTGCAGGTTACAGCCAAGCAGATGAAATCACAGTTATGGGCGACTTCACTCGCCGTGGTGATATTCTTGACGTATATTGCCCTGGCTATGACAACCCTGTGCGTATCGAGTTTTTTGGCGACGATATAGAAGATATTCGTGTTTTCGACAAACAAACAAAAAAATCCGTGCAAAAAATAGACCGTGTTGACGTTGTTCCGCTCAATCAGTTTTTTTCAAACGATTTTGATAACAATTTGCTTGGCGAACAGGTGTGGGCAAGCAGTTCGCGACAAAAAATAGACCCAGATGCAAAAACTCGTCTTGACACGGTGTTAGAAGACGTTTTTTGCGACATAGAAAATCAAAATTATTCAAATGGGTGGCTTTTGCCTTTCGTTAAAAACTCTGTTTTGGCAGATTATCTCCCACAAGATGCAATTGTAGTGTGGGACGAACCAAAACAAACCTCAGACAGAATTGCTAATATATACGATGAACATTATCAGCGTGTTGCATATTTGCTTTCTAAAGGCGAGGTTTTGCCAGAAAGCAAAGATCAGCTTGTAGAAAGAAGTTTGGTTTTTGCTCTGTTTGAAGGCTTTGCTCAAACGGCTTTTCAGGGTATGTCGTCTACAAACAACTTTTTCTATGCAAAAGAAGTGCAAAAATTCAGGTCTACACCACTTGTTGCATATCAAAACAAAATGCAAATGTTGTGCGACGACCTCAAAAACTGGCAGATAAACGGCTATACGGTGGTGCTTTATGCCAGCGATGACCAAAGTGCAAAACTTTTGCAGGATGAACTTAAATATCAAGGCATTCTGGTTGGGGTGAGTGAAAACGAAAACCTTTTGCAAAAGGGCATTTCAATTTGCAAAAAAACGGTTGACCATGGCTTTGTGGATCACGACAACAAATTTGTTATCATTGGTGTTTTTGACGTTTTGTCAAAAGGGGCAAAAAAACAAAAACTCAAAAAAAGCAACGACAAAATTTTTACAACGCCTGATATTGGCGACTATGTCGTTCACGAATTGCACGGCATAGGTTTGTGTCAGGGCATCGAATCGATAGAAACAACCCACGGCACAAAAGATTATATCATCGTTAAATATAAAAATCAGGATACGTTATACGTTCCTGTGGACGCTACAAATTTGCTTTCTAAATATTCTGGTGGAGAAAAAGCGCCAAAACTAAGCAAACTTGGTGGCGAAGAGTTTAAAAAGGTTAAAGCAAGGGTAAAAGAAAGAGTAAAAGAAATGGCTTTCGACTTGCTCAAACTTTATGCCGAGCGTGAAAAAGCGCGTGGTTTTTGCTATCAGACAGACGAATATTTAGAAGACGAGTTTGCAAAATCTTTCACTCACGAAGAAACTATAGATCAGCTCAAGTGCATCGAAGAAATCAGCAAAGACCTTTCGGGTACAAAAATTATGGATCGTCTTGTATGTGGCGACGTTGGTTTTGGCAAAACAGAAGTGGCATTGCGTGCTGCTTTTAAGGTTCTTGCAAGGGGCAAACAGGTTGCTTTTCTTGCACCAACCACAATTTTGTCAGAACAACATTATAAAAATGCTTCAAAACGAATGAATCAGTTTGGCTTTAACATAAAGTCACTCAACCGTTTTAGATCAAAACAAGAACAAACCGAAATTACAGACGGCATTTCAACCGGCAAGGTAGAAATGGTTTGTGGCACACACAGACTTTTGAGCAAAGACGTTTGTTTTAAAGACCTTGGTTTGCTTATATTAGACGAAGAACAAAGGTTTGGTGTAGAAGCCAAAGAAACAATAAAAAACATTAAAAAGAACGTAGACGTGCTCACTCTTTCTGCAACGCCAATTCCACGCACGTTGCATATGTCGCTTACGGGCATGAGAGATATCAGCATTATTCAGACCCCACCGCAAGAAAGGCTTCCTGTAGAAACTTACGTGGTAGAAAGTGTCGATTATCTCATTTGCGATGCTATCATGCGTGAAGTTAACCGTGGTGGTCAGGCGTTTTTTGTATATAACAGGGTAGAAAGTATAGATGAATTTGCAGGCAAACTTTCACAGCTTATGCCAGGTGTTAAATTTTGTGTGGCTCACGGTCAAATGAACGAAAGTATGCTTGAAAAAAAGATATATGAGTTTACGCAAGGTCAATATGACGTGCTTGTTTGCTCAACTATCATCGAAAACGGAATAGATATTCCAAATGCAAACACAATTATTGTTTATGATGCAGACTGTTTTGGTTTGAGTCAGCTTTATCAGCTTCGTGGTCGTGTTGGCAGAAGTAACCGCCGCGCATTTGCATACTTTTTATATCGCGAAGGAAAGGTGCTCACAAGCGATGCAACAAAAAGACTCAATGCAGTTTTGGAATATACCGAGCTTGGCAGTGGCTTTAAAATTGCAATGCGCGACCTGGAAATTCGCGGTGCGGGTAACGTGCTTGGCAAAGAACAGCACGGTCATATGGAAAAAGTCGGTTATGACATGTATTGCAAACTGCTTAACGAAGCGGTTGACGAACTTAAAGGCAAAAAGACAAAAGAAGTTGTAGAAGTAAACGTAGATATCGCAATGGATGCCAATGCAAAAGATTATATTATCGATGGCGAAAGCAGAATGGCGTTTTATCAAAGGCTTTCTGCAATTTCATCACAGCAGGATGCCGACGAATTGCTTGACGAAATTTCAGACGTATATGGCAACCCACCGCCACAGGTGCTCAACCTTATTGATATATGTCTGCTCAAACAAAAAGCGTCAAACCTTGGCATAAGCGAGGTTACAATAAGACCAGACAAGACCGAGTTGTGCTTTTTTGACGTTAAAAGATTGCACAACCAGGGTGTGTTTGATGCACTCGAAAAATTTAAAAATATTGCCCGACTTGACGTCACTCACAAGCTGTGCATTGTTTTTGACTGCAAAAACAAAAATATATCTAAAGTTTTTGATAAAGTATATGAGTTTATTGAATGTGTTTACAGAAAAAATAGTTAATTTTATTGTCAAAGACAAAAATTTTTAGTATAATCATAGGCGACATATTTTATGGAGAATGCAAATAATGACTAAATTTAAAAAATTTATTAGTATAATAGCACTTGCAGTTTTCAGCCTGACTTTCTTGGTTGGCTGTGGTTTGTTTGTGCTTAACGAAGATAGATATCGCGATCAAGATGCTATCAAAGTTGGTAACGAACAAGTTAAACTTGGCGAAGTTATCGATTATTTCAACTCTAACGGAACAGCTTTCTTGCAACAAGGTTACACTATGCAACAAGTGTGGGATGGTTTGTTCCCAGTGTTTATCCAACAAAAAGTTATGCTCAACGAGTATAAAACAACTTTTGACGGAAGCAAAAATACAAGCGACAGAGCAACACAAATTGGTGGCAACGCAGAATATCTTGATGACGAAACTTTGGAATATATCCAAAAGAGTGTTTTCCTTTCTTTCTATTCATCACTTGACTCACTCACAATGAATGAGCTTAAATCAGACTTTACTTTTGAAGATAAAGTTGCAAACGATGATTATCCAGAAATGATCGAACACGAAAACGGCTATACTCCTGCAGATGCAGACAGACAACTTGACATCGAAGCTCTTGATGAAAAATTGGCAGAATATCTTCCTGGTCAAGACTATAAAACTGTAAAATACGTTTTTGCAGAAACAGATGAAAAAGTTGCAGAAATCGTTGCAGATCTTAACGAACGTCTTGTTAAAGAAGATGGCAAAGAAACAGAAGTTACTATTGCAGATTATATTAAAGCACAAAACAAAGCAGTTTCTACAATCACTAAAAACATTAAAAACAACAAAAAAGTTGACGTAGAAACTTATTTGAAAGATACTCTCAAAGCACAAGTTGATGATCAAATTGCAAACGACTATCTCGCAAAAGAAGTTTATAGCGAAGATATCCAAGGCAAAATCACTCAACAAGTATTTGAAGATCGTCTTGCAGAAAAAATCGCACAAGAAACAGAAGTTTATTCTAAAAACCCAGCTGCTTTCACAAGCTTTATAACAGGTCTTGGCAGTGACGACTTTGTATATTACGTTCCAGAACAATACAAAGACGAATATTATTACGTTCGCAGCATTTTGCTTCCATTCTCTGACGAACAAACAGCATTGCTCAAAGCAGCAAGAACTCGTTTGGGTTCAACTTCAGCAGAATATAAAGCTTATCGCAATTCTTTCGTGGCTGACCTCGAAGTAAAAGATAGCGAAGGCAACGTAACAAGCTATGCTGATTTTAAAGCTTCACTCGGCACTTCAGTTTCTGAAAAACAATTTATCGAACTCACTTATAAATACAACACAGACCCTGGCATGCAAAACCCAGTTCACTCATACGTTGTAAGCAAAAACCCAACAGACTTGTCTTATGGTGGCACAAGCTTTGTTCGTGAATTTGTAGACGAAGCAAGAGCAATGATTGCAGAATATGAAAACGGTGTTGACCAAATGCATTTTGCAGTTACTGACTATGGCGTTCACCTCATCATGGTTGATGGCAAAGTTGTTGCAGACGAAATCAAATGGTCAGAAGCTAAAAACTATGGCATTGAAGGTGGTTCTGCAAGCTGGAGATTCTATCAAGAAATCTACACAGAACTCAAAGATTTGTTTGCAGACAAACAAGTTGCAGCTTTGTATAACTCTTACAAACAAAGTGGCAAAATCGTAATTGATGCTGATGCAATTTCTTCTTACACAGATACACTCGGCATTGAATATAAAGACTAATTAAAACAAAACGAAAACCTCTCGGTTAACCCGAGAGGTTTTATTTTTTGCATAATATTTTTTGCAAAACAAAAACTAACCTTAAAAACAAAATTTGTTGTTTTTAAAGTTTTTGGGGCGTATATATTATCATGCAAAAATCAGTTAAAAAACAAAATGGATTTTTAAAAGGCGTGTTTGTGCTTAGTGTTGGTGGCATTGTTGCAAAAGTGCTTGGTGCAGTTTATCGCATTCCGCTCACAAACATAATAGGAAGTTATGGAATGGGGCTTTATCAGCTTGTTTTTCCGCTCTTTTCATTGTTATTGACAATTTCTACTGCGGGCATACCTGTTGCGGTGTCAAAACTTGTGGCAGAAAAAGTTGCCATTGGCAAACACGACCATGCAAACAAAGTTTTTAAAACTGCTCTTGCTATGCTTGCGTTGTTTGGCCTTGTTGGCAGTGTGTTGTTGTTTGTTTTTGCAGAGGGGATATCTGCTTTGCAGGGCAACGTTCAGGCAACATCTGCCTATAAAATAATTGCGCCGTCTGTTTTCTTGGTTTGTGTCATTTCGGCATATCGTGGCTATTTTCAGGGGCTTATGCAAATGGAGCCGACTGCATTCAGTCAGATAATAGAGCAAATTGCAAAAATGACCATTGGATTGTATGGTGCAACAAAGTTTATGCCAGACGTTATAAAAAGCGTAAACTTTGCAGTGCTTGGTGTTACCGTCAGCGAAGTGTGTGCTTTGCTTTTGTTGTTGTGCATTAAAAAATTGGGCAAAAAACAAAAAGTGACTTTGTCGGGTGACTCAAGCCTGTTCGACACAAAACAAACGGCAAAAAGCCTGCTTGTGTTGTGTTTGCCAATTACGTTGAGTGGGCTTATTATCCCATTGACTCAACTTGTAGACAGTGTTTTGGTGATAAACCTGCTAAAAGTGCCAGATGCAACTTTGTTATACGGTGTGTGGGCAGGGCCTGTGCATAGTTTGCTCAATATGCCCGTTGTGCTCACCATTGGCATTTCTACTGCAATAGTTCCTGCAATTTCGCGTCACTATGCAAAAAAAGATTTTTCAGGTGCAAACCAAAAAGCAACCTTTGCGCTTAAACTTACTTTCGTGGTGGGCATTCCTTGTTCACTTGGGCTGATTGTTTTGGCTCAACCAATAACGCAATTATTATATGGCGGCTTGCCTTTCAACGAAATTTTGATTGCCTCCGACATGGTACGTGTTGCGGGTGTGAGTGTTTTATTTTTGTCATTGGTGCAAACGTCAACTGCAATTTTGCAGGCTGGTGGCAGGCTTTATGCTCCAGTTGTGTTTTTGTTTGTGGCAACCATGGCGAAAACTTTGTTGTCTGTTTTTTTACTTTCAAACCCAAAGATAAACGTTTTTGGTGCGCCCGTCAGCAGTGTGATTTGCTATTTTGTTGCGTGTTTGGGCGATTTGTTGTATATTGTTCGTGTGCAAAAAATAAAACCCGACTTTAAAGAAGTGCTGGCAAAACCACTTGCGTGTGGTCTTGTTATGACAACTTTTTTGTTGCTTACCCGCAACCTGTTTGCAAAATTTTTGCCAAACAGTCTTTGTGTGCTGTTGCTTGTGGTGGTGGGTGTTGCAGTATATTTCACGGCAGTTTTGTTGTTTGGCGTGTTTGACAAAAACGAAGCGTCAAAAGTGCCGTTGTTGGGCAGGTTTTTGCAAAAACTCTATCAGGAGAAATAACAAATGAAACTTTCTGTCGTTGGTTTGGGTTACGAACAAGATCACCTTACTTTGCAGGGTCTTGACGAAATTAAAAGTGCAGACGTGGTTGTGCTTAAAACTGCACTTACAAAAACTGCAGACACTCTTCTCAGCAGACAAATAGAATTTATATCTTGCGACTCACTTTATGACGAGGCACAGGATTTTTCTGCTTTGGACGAAAACATATATCAGTTTTTAAAGTTGCAAAAAGGCAAAGGTTATGAAGAAGTCTGAC
>JAFVQA010000137.1 GCA_017505015.1 Clostridia bacterium | reverse complement strand
TCAAACTCGGTGCCGTTCATCAAAATTATTCTCGCTTTGGTATATGGGTCTACCTCGTTTTTGTCATATGGCGTTGGGGCAAGTTCTTTCCAGTCCATAAAAATGCTGTCTGTTTTTTTGGGTTTTTCGCAAAACGGATTAAAACTCATTGTTATTTTCCTCCTTGTTTTTACAAAGTTTTCCCTTCAAAAAACTTTTTATAACAAATTTTGTTTCTTTTATCTTATTGCAAAAATAAACAAGTTATGCTAAAATTTCATTATTAAACTCACAAAAGGAGGATAATGTTTTGCAAAATCAACAAATGACCAAAAAACAAAATATATGGCAAATAGTTAAATTCGTGTTGTTCTCTGCATCTGCAGGCATCATTCAGATAGGTGTGTTTTCATTGTTGCAGTTGTGTGGTATAGATACGTGGGCATGGGCATATTTCCCATCGCTTGTGCTTTCTGTATTGTGGAACTTTACTTTCAATCGCCGTTATACATTCCAGTCTGCTGCAAACGTTCCTGTGGCAATGCTCAAAGTGTTTGCGTTTTATTGTGTGTTTACGCCACTTTCTTTGTGGTGGGGCACAGCGTTGGAAAATGCCGGCTGGAACGATTTTCTTATTCAGGCGCTGACAATGCTGGTTAACCTTACTACCGAATTTTTATATTGCAGATTTGTGGTTTACCGCAACAATATGAACAACAACGACATTGCAAAAAAACAAGCTAACAATTAAAATAAACCTTCGCAAAATGCGAAGGTTTATTTAACTTATACGAGTTTTTGTGATAAAATACGTGTGGTTTAATTTATAAAAAGAAAAAATCGTTTTGGGCAAATGTTTTTGCTTACAAACGAAGGGGAGATTTTTATGTGGTTGGTTTTTACCATTGCAACGACTTTGTTGTGGGGCGTGGCAGAACTTTTTTACAAAAAAGGTTCGCACGAAGACAGAAAATATGACCATTTGAGAGTGTGCGTGCTTGTCGGTGCGGTAATGGGTATCCATGCGATATTTACTTTGCTCACTTCTGACTTTCACTATGACCCAATGAACCTGATTGCATATTTGCCTGTTTCGTTGTGTTATATTTTGTCAATGGCATGTTCTTTCTTTGGTATAAGGTTTATCGAAGAATCTTTGGCAGACCCAATTGAAAACACTGCAGGTGCAATGTGTACCGTTATGTGTGCAATCTTTTTGGGTGACAAAATTGCACCATGGATCTGGGTTGCGATTGTTATTATAGTTATTGGTATCATTGGCGTAAGTTATATGGAACGCACCGATGACGTTGGAAGAAAAAAGAAAATTGGCAAACGTATGGCAATTGTTGCCTTTGCAATGCCGTTTTGCTATGCCATTATAGATGCACTGGGCAGTTTTCTTGACATTATCTTTTTGGAAATGGAGTCAAGCCCGTTGGTTGGCGTTACACCAGAAAATATCGAACTGGTGGCAAACGTTTCATATGAGTTGACTTTTGCAATTTGCGCTTTGTTGCTGTTTGCCTTTATGAAAGCAAGACACGTTAAATTTGAGTTGCCAAAACAAAAAGACAAAATCGTTGCAGCTGTTTGCGAAACTGCAGGTCAGTTGACTTACGTTTATGCCATGAGTGGAAACGGTGCTATCGCTGCACCAATTCTTTCATGCGTGTGCGTTGTTTCATTGTTGTTGTCACGCATTTTCCTTAAAGAAAAACTCACTAAAAAGCAATATTTCTTCATTGGCATTATCATCATTGGCATTTTGATGCTTGCCGTGCTTGAAGGTTAAATTTAAATTAAAAAGCCAGGTTTTAAACCTGGCTTTATTTTTTATCTGTTTTTTATAATTTCACTCACAACAAAAGCAACTTCGTTTGCCGTGTCGCTTGGCAACAAGCTGTATTCGTTGCTTTGTTCAACTGCTTTTTCTGCTGCTTTGCCCGCTATATATGCACCTGCAAAAGTTGCCTCAAAAGGTGATATTCCACGTGCAAGCAAACCACCAATGATGCCGGCAAGCAAATCACCACTGCCACCTTTTGCCATTGCAGGTGTTCCGCTTTGGTTTATTGCAAGGTTGTTGCCGTCTGTCGTTACGCTGTTGCTGTCTTTAAGGTGAACCACAAGGTTGTGTTTTTGTGCAAACTGTGTTGCAACCCGTTCTTTGTTTTGCTTTATATATTGAGTGTCAAGACCTGTCAGCCTTGCCATTTCGCCTATGTGGGGCGTGATGATTATCTGTTGTTTGTGGTTGTTTAAAATGCTCACGTCTTTACTGATTGCGTTTAAAGCGTCTGCATCAAACAAAAGAGGGCAGTTTGCATTGTCTATTAAAAACTTTACTGTTTGTTGTGTTTGCTGTGTGTAGCCAATGCCCATTCCGCAAATTATTGCAGTTGTTTTTTGCGAAAGTTGTTCAAACTGCTTTTCGTTAAGGCAAATGTATCCGTCTTTGTCATCAAGAGGAAAAATCGTGCATTCAACAACACGGTGTTGCAATGCGGGCACCAAAAACTTTGGCACAGCAATTTTTATTATGCCTGTGCCAACCCTCAGCGCGCTTGCGCCAAGACTTGCAAGAAATGGCGCGCCTGCATATTTTTCGCAACCACCAACTATGACAAGCGTGCCGAAAGTTCCTTTGTGACAATCTTTGTTTCGTGGTAAAAAAAGTTTTGCAACGTCGTTGTTTTGCGTTATAAATTTCATAAAAAAATTATATCACCTGGTCTGTTACAAATCAATATTCTATTGAATAAAAAATTTTGCTATGTTATAATAAATTAAAATGGAGGGGTGTTTTTATGCGAGCCTTAAAAACAACAATAAAAATTCTTGCGATAGCCGTTGCGGTAGTTATTGTTTTGGTTGGTGGATATATCGGTTACGTGGCAAAACAATATTATCGCATAGAAGATAACCTTGCTCTTTCATGCAACAACAATCAGCATGCGCAGGTTAAAACAGGGCAGGGATATACAATTTCTACCTTTAATATTGGCTTTGGTGCATATAATCACGACTTTTCGTTTTTTATGGACAGTGGTGAATTTTTTGATGGCAGGCAGGTGACTGGCAAATGGTCAACTGCAAAAGACAAGCAAACCGTTTTGACAAATACAAACGGCGCAATAAGCGAAATTGCAAAACTCAATGCAGACTTTATGTTTTTTCAAGAAGTTGACGAAGATGGTGACCGCAGTCATCACGTAAATCAGCTTGAAGCAATTACAAGCAGTTTTGATGGTTTTGCCAACGTTTATGCCGAAAACTTTCACACTGCAAAATTGTTGTATCCTTTCAATGACCCGCATGGAAAAACAAATGCAGGCATAGTTACTTTGTCAAACAAGCAGGTTTCAAAAGCAGTTCGCAGGTCTTTTCCTGTTGACGAAAGTTTTCCAAACAAGTTTTTTGACCTTGACAGATGTTTTTCAATAACTTATCTGCCTGTTCAGGACAGCAACAAATATCTTTGCCTTGTCAACGTGCACGCTTCTGCCTATGACGAGGGCGGTGTGATAAGAAAACAGCAAATGAAAATGCTCAACGACGTGCTTTCAATTGAAAGGCAGGCTGGCAATTATATTGTGGTTGGCGGTGATTTTAACCATGATATTGCAAATTCGCACGGTGCGTTTGAAACTCAAATGAAAAAACCAAACTGGGTTTTTGAAATGACAGACAGCAACCTTGCACACGGATTTAGTTTTGCAACTGCAAAAAATGCACCAACTTGCCGTTCTACTGACATTGCATATGCAAAAGGCGTTAACTATACCGTTGTTGTAGATGGTTTTATTGTGTCTGACAACGTAGAAAGCATTAGCGTTCAAAACGTAGATCTCGATTTTAAATACAGCGACCACAATCCGGTTGTGTTAAAATTCAAGCTTAAATAGGAGAAAAATGGTTACAAGACAACTTACTATAAACGATAAAAAACTTTTTAACGAGTTTAACAAGACTATTCTCGATGCAATTACAAATAGCGAATGGTTTATACCGTTTTCACCAGATGACAATCAGGTGCTTATGCCTGATCACGATTTGTTTTTGGGCATGTTTGACGGTGACAAGCTGGTTGCTATTTCTGGCCTTATTCTCACAGAAACTTTCTATGGTGAAATAAGAGACGTTTTGGGTTTGCAGGGCAAAAAAATTGCAGAAGTTGGCGGAAGCATGGTATTGCCAGAATACAGGGGCAAAAACCTTATGCTCTCCATTAACAAAATGCTTGTTAAAATTGCAAAAGAACAGGGCTATGAATATCTTGTTGCAACAGTTCACCCAGACAACGTTGCAAGTCGCACTTCTGCCGAAACTTTGGGTTTTATAAAAAAGACTGCATTTTGCGTAAAGGCAAATTTTTGCGCAACGTGTATATTATGGAATTGTAATATTTAATTGCTTATATAGATATAAGGGATAAAAATGACGTTAGAATTTGTTTTGATAGTTGCCATAGTTGTTGCAGTGTGTTTGCTTGCAAGCAGGCTTTCTGTAAAGTTTGCATTGCCAACACTGCTCATATTTATGATACTTGGCATGCTGTTTGGCACAGACGGAATATTTGGTTTTGAGTTTGACGACTTTGCGTTTGCAGAGACAGTGTGTTCTTATGCCCTTGTGTTTATTATGTTTTACGGTGGCTTTGGTACAAGCTGGAAAGCAAGTCAGCCAGTTGCTGCAAAATCATTTTTGCTTGCAAGCCTTGGCGTTGTTTCAACTGCCTTTATTACGGCTGCATTTTGTCATTTGGTGTTTGGCTTCGAGTGGCTTATGGCACTGCTTATCGGCTCTGTATTGGGTTGTACTGACGCTGCGTCTATGTTTGCAGTGCTCAAACAAAAAAAGCTTGACTTAAAAGAAAACACAACTTCATTGCTCGCGCTGGAAAGTGGTAGCAATGACCCGGCATCTTATCTTATGACGGTGCTTGCTCTTGCCCTTCTGGATGGTGGTGGGGTTATGAGTTCACTCGTGCTGGTGTTCACTCAAATTTTGTATGCACTTATATTCAGTGTTATTCTTGCATATGCCACTATATTTATATTAAAACAGTTCAAGTTTGGCTCAGATGGGTTTGATACTCTGTTTGTATTGATATCTGCTGTTATTGCATATGCCTTGCCTGCAATGATGGATGGTAACGGATATCTTTCCGTTTATATATTCGGCATCATTCTTGGCAACAGTTCAATTCGAAACAAAGTTACTCTGGTTCACTTTTTTGATGGTATAACGGGCCTTGCTCAAATCGCAATTTTCTTTTTGCTTGGGTTGCTTGTTGTTCCAAGCGAATTGCCAGGTGTTTTGGGCATTTCTGTTGCAATCTTTTTGTTCTTGTCGTTCGTATCACGTCCCGCTACCGTTTTTGGGCTTCTTGCTTTTGGTAAAAAGGGCAAAAGATCATCTTTCAGACAAAAACTCGTTGTTTCATTTGCCGGTGTTCGTGGTGCGTCTTCAATCGTTTTTGCCATTATGGCAGTAGTTGGTGGAGCAGATCACGTTATATTTAATATAGTATTTTGTGTGTGCCTTATTTCGGTTGCATTACAGGCGGGTCTTATGCCGGTTGTTTCTAAAAAGCTCAATATGCTTGACGAAAATGGCGCTTGCCTTAAAACGTTTAACGACTATCAAGACAGCGACCAAATGCAACTTTTGAAACTTTCTATTCCAGAGGGTCACCCTTGGATAGGCAAAACGGTAAAAGAACTCAACGTTTTGAGCGACACTCTTATCGTAGTTATAAAACGTGGCAAAGATTCTGTAGTGCCAAAAGGCAACACAAAAATCCGTGCAAACGACCAGATTATTTTGGGTGGCGAAGTTTATCGTGAAAATGCAGACGTAACCTTGGAAGAACAGGTTATCACACAAAATCACAAATGGTGCAACAAACTTATTTATAAAATTCACATTCCTGATAACATTCTTATTGTTGGTGTTCGTCGCAAAAGTGGTAAAACAATTATTCCAAAGGGAAACACTTTGCTTTGCAATGGCGACACGCTTATTTTGTGCAATGGCAAATTTGTTGGCGAAATAAAACCGCACTCAACGCATAAAACAGAAAAACCTGTCGTTCGTCAAAAGCCAGACGACGTTATAGAAGGTCAGGTTGTTATGGAAGGGTTTGAATATGCTCCTGCACGCAAAGATTTTTCTGAACAAGAAAATGAAGAAACTTTGCAACAAAATTAAAAAATTTTAAAGACTTTTTCTTTTGTTTTAGAAAAGGTCTTTTGTTTTTAT
>JAFVQA010000136.1 GCA_017505015.1 Clostridia bacterium | reverse complement strand
TTTAACCAAAATGTTGCCAGCAAGAACAAATTGACCGTCTGCACGTTTTGCGCCAAGTCTCTTGCTTTCACTGTCACGGCCGTTTTTTGAACTACCTACACCCTTTTTGTGGGCAAACAGTTGAATGTTAATAAACATTTATATTACCTCCAAATTGATAAAATCCGAAAAGCCTTCGTAAAGATCGCTTATGCCACAAAGCATTGTGTCAAGAATGACAGATGCATCGTGCCTTTTTTGTTGGTTTAGATCTTGCGGAAGACTGAATGTTAACTTGCCTTCTTCATCGTTGCGATCAAAATTAACTTTGATTTTTGCAACTGTGAGCAAACCCAAAAGCGCCGTTTGCACAATGCTGCTGAGTGCAGCACACACAATGTCTTCGCCCTGTTCGCCATAGCCTGTGTGCCCAGAGCACTCAACCCTGACGATATGGTTTGCATTTTTCGTAATTATGATATCAGTCATAACGATTAGCCAACAGAAATTTCTGTAACTTTGATAGATGTAAATGGTTGTCTGTGGCCTTGTTTTTTGCGAATGTTCTTTTTAGCTTTGTATTTGAACACTACGATTTTTGCGCCTTTGCCGTGTGAAAGAACTTCTGCTTTAACAGATGCACTTTTAGCAGCTTCGCCAGCCAAAACTTTGTCGCCATCTACAACCATAATGCAGTCCAAATCCATTGTTGAACCAACTTCGGCTTTGTTGTACTCGATTGAAAGGATTTGATCTTTTTCAACTTTGTATTGTTTGCCGCCGTTTACTACGATTGCGTACATTTTTTTACCTCCTCTTACCAGTCTCGCTATCAAGGTGGTCTTGCGACACTTTGTTTTACCTCTACTATGCGGCTCGTATGCTAATTTATCACAAAACGCAAGATGTGTCAAACAAAAAAGCACCTCAAAAACATATTTTTTTAAACGGGTATTTTTGCCACTTTTTTGGATATAATTGACAAAAACAAAAGGAGTTTTTAGCCATGACAGAAACACAAAACAACGATAAAAACAACCAAAAAACAAACGTGATAAACGACCAGAGCAAAAAGGTGCTTGGTGGCATTTTGCAAAATGCCGAAATGGCAAGGCACAGCACCTGCACCGTTGTTAAATATGCCAAGGACAGCGACTTTATAAACACGCTCAACAGTCAGATAGACAAATATGACGAATATATAAAAGAGGCAAAAGACCTTGCCAAAAAGCACGAAATAACGCCGGAAAAGCCATCGGGAATAAGCAAGTTTTTTGTAGAAAAAAGCATTAAAATGCGTTTTGCTTTTGGCACTACAGACAGCAAAATTGCCGAAATGATGATTAAAGGCACTGCAATGGGCATTGTTGACGTTGGCAAACTTTTGAGCAGAGCCGACCTTGTTTGCGAAGACTGCACCTGCCTTGCCAAAAACCTGCTGACCTTGGAAGAAGACAAAATAAACGTGCTTAAATATTATTTGTAAAAATGAGGTATAAAAAACAAAACAACGTCAATAATTAAAACAGCAATACAGCATTGCATATTCATAGTCCCCCAAAAAACAAAAAGGCACGACCTAAGTCGTGTCTTTTTGTTTATTCTACAAGTTCGTATACTTTGTTATAAAGTTCTTCGCCAAGATAGGCTATCATCATTTGTTTATAGTCGTTGTAATTAACTTTGCCGTTTTTAGACATAAGTTCATATACAACACCCTTTTCACGTGTTTTAACAAAGCAGTCGGCATATCCGTTTTTTATATAAAATTCGTGGCGTTTTTGTCGTTGAACAAAATCATCAAACTTTTGGTCAACCTCGTCAATGTTAAGCACAAGTCTGCAAACAGGGTGCTTTTGCTCGACAATTTGCAAAACTTTTGTTCCGTATCCTTTGCCACGCAATTTGTCGTCTATTGCCAGATACCACAAAAACACCATGTCTTTGTGAAACACCAGCACAAGCAAACCGACAAAAGTGCTTTGGTCATATACGGTAAGCAGTTTTGAGTTGCCATATTTAATTTTGTTTTGCAAAAAATCAAAAGGAACTCTTTCTTCTTGCGGAAAGGCGTTAAAATACAAATCTTTAAATTTTTGTATTTCTCCTTCATAACTGAAAATATCTTTAAACGTCATATCACAAATATTTTAATTATTATCCTTGCGAGCAAGTTTGACGAGTGTCTCTACGTTGTTGGTCATTGGAAACATATCGTAAGGTTTGCAATAAACAACTTCGTAAAGTGATGACAAATCTTTTACGTCACGGGCAAGAGTTGCGCTGTTGCAACTTACGTATACAACGCTTTTTGGTTTTGCCTGCAAAATTGTGTCTTTTGTTTGTTTGTCAAGACCCTTTCGAGGTGGGTCAACAACCAAAGCAACTTTGGCATATTTGTCGCAAAGTTTTTTAAGTTCTATATTAACGTCACCACAAATATTAACAAGATTGTCAAGCCCATTCAGTTTTTTGAGTTTGTCGGCATCTTCTACTGCCTGTGGCACAATTTCTATGCCAAAAGTTTGTTTGCCTGTTTTTGCAAGAACACCACTCATAATGCCTATGCCGGAAAATGCATCTATAATAACGTCACAATCATCTGTGTCAACCAACGAAATTGCCTGGTTATAAATTTTGTCACGAATATCGTCGTTAACCTGAAAAAAACTGTTTGGTTGCAGATTGAACTTTATGCCACAACACTCACCTGAAATATGCTCTATACCAGACAAATGAATTGTTTTGTCACCCAAAATAACGTTTGTGTGTTTTTTGTTGATATTTATAAACAAGCCGTAGTTTTCAAAGTTTTCTGACAGAAGCCTGTCTAAACTTTGCCATTTGTCAAGTTTGTCTCCGTTGACAACAATTGTGACAAGCAGTTGCTCGTTAACAAACCTTGCAACAAGGTGACGGAGCAAACCTTTTTTTGTTTTTTCGTTATAAACAGAAATCCCGTTTGCATCTGCAAACAGTTTTGCAAGGTTGCACAGTTTGTCTGCCCAGTCTTCCTGCAACACACAACTGTCTGTAACAACCATTTCGTGGCTGGCAGGTTTATAAAAGCCCATTACAGTTTTTCCGTTTTTAAAACCAAACGGCATTTGCAGTTTGTTGCGATATCCAAAAGTTTTTTTGCTCGGTTCTGTTGGCAAAACGTCAATATCAACACCACCAAGTTTTTTAAAATTGTTTTTTACCAAATCTCTTTTAAAACCAAGCTGAAGATCATATGCCATATGTTGAAGCTGACATCCACCGCAATTGACAAAAACTTTGCATTTTGGTTTTGTACGTCCGTTGGTGGATTTGACAACTTTTATCAGCTCTGCATTTACAACGTTGCCTTTTTTAAAAGTTGGTTTTGCCCAAATTTGTTCACCAACCAAGCAAAAAGGCACAAAGCAAGTGTCATTTGCATTTTTTGCAATGCCTTCGCCGTTTGTGCCAATTGCGTCTATTTTTAAATCTAACAAATTTTTCATCACTTTCTTGTGTGTCCTGTGCCTTTTACAAGATATTTTGTAGTATAAAGTTCTCTGAGTCCCATTGGGCCACGGGCATGAAGTTTTTGTGTGCTTATGCCAATTTCAGCACCCATGCCAAACTCAAAACCATCGCTGAACCTCGTTGACGCATTGTGATATACGGCAGAACTGTCAACTGACTGCAAAAACTTTTTGGCAAGGTTGTCGTCATTTGTAATGATTGCCTCTGAGTGTTTTGTAGAATATTTTGCAATGCGTTCCAGAGCTTCGTCAATGCCACTTACCACCTTAACTGCCAAAATCATGTCGTTAAACTCTGTATACCAAGTTTCTTCTTCGGCACGCATTGTGTTTGCAATTTCAACACATTCGTCACAACCGAAAGTAATGACGTTAACTTCGCTCATACGCTGACAAAGCAATGGCAAAAACTCTTTTGCAATGCATCTGTCTACCAAAATTTTTTCTACTGCATTGCATGCAGATGGTTTTTGAATTTTTGCATTAGTAATGATATCCAACGCCATATTGAAATCTGCAGTTTTTTCTACGTATATATGGCAGTTGCCCGCACCCGTCTGAATAACAGGAACTGTAGCGTTTTTAGTAACTGCGTTGATGAGGTTTGCACTTCCTCTTGGAATGAGCAAGTCTACGTATTCGTTGAGTGACATAAGTTCGTTTGCAATTGCTCTGTCTGTGTTTTGAACAAGTTGAACTGAGTTGCCGTCAAGACCTGCTTTTTCAAGTGCCTGTTGAACGTATTGTGTGAGCAGTTTGTTTGTATTGATAGCCTCACTTCCACCGCGCAAAATGCACACGTTGCCACTTTTTATGCAAAGACCTGCAGCATCTACAGTTACGTTTGGGCGTGACTCATAGATGATTGCAATTACACCAAGCGGAACGAGAATTTTTTCGATAACAAGGCCGTCTTCTCGTGTATAAACGCTTTCTACCTTGTTGCAATATTCTTTAAGGTCAACAAGCTGATACAAACCTTTTGTCATGTCAAAAATGCGTTTTTCGTTGAGTACAAGCCTGTCCACCATAGAAGATGACAAACCTTTTTGATTTGCATAGTCTATATCAAGTTTGTTTACTTTATAAATTTCTTCTTTGTTGTTGTCTATAATTTCTGCAAGATATTTAAGTGCATCGTTACGCTGACTTTCTGGTGAATTAGCCAATGAAACCACTGCAGTTTTTGCCTTTTTTCCATAAGGCTCGAGATAAAGTTTTGCTTCTGTCATTTTTTTGCCCCCACAAAATAAGTGCCAACCTTCTGTCCCTCAAGAATGTCATAAATAACGTTAAGGTTTTGAGAGTTTGCAACAACGGCATCAATACCCGCCTTTGCAGCGTTTGTGCATGCAGTTATTTTTGTGTATATACCACCCGTGCCAAGCAAACTTGCTTTTGCATTTGCCTCGCACTTAACACCGTTTTCCAAATCTGTAACGGTAGAAATAAGTTTTGCATCGTCGTGTTCTTTTGGGTCTTTGTCGTATACTCCGTCGATGTCAGACAACAAAATGAGCAAATCGGCATTAACAAGCCTTGCCACCAATGATGACAAATTGTCGTTATCGCCAAGTTTAATTTCGTCTACCGAAATAGAGTCGTTTTCGTTAATTACAGGAATAACGTTGTAATGCATCATTTCGTCAATTGTGTTTTGAAAATTTTGCTTCATTTCTGGGTTGTCAAACACAACCTTTGTGAGCAACAACTGACCTGCATTATATCCATAGTCTGCAAAACATTTGTTATAAATTTCCATAAGGGCTGACTGACCGACACACGCCATAGCTTGTCTGCCACTTACGTAGTCTGGTTTTTTTGGCAAGTGCAATCTGTTAACGCCTGCAGCAATTGCACCAGACGAAACAAGCACAACCTCTTTGCCCTGATTTTCCAAATCACAAAGGTCACGCGAAAGTCTGTCTATCCTGTGCAAATTGAGCTTGCCATTTGGATATGTAAGCGATGACGTGCCAACCTTTATAACAATTCGTTTTACTGCTGAAAAATCTCTTTTCATTCTATTTTTCCGCCTTGATTACACCAAATTTTGTATATACTTCTGCGTTGCCACGAATTTTTATTGCAGAAGTTTTTTCTGTGAACTGCACCACCAGAATTTCGCCTTTGTCAAGGTTTTCGGTATGGTGACTTTTTGTTTCACTGCCACGAGTGAGGCCGATGATCTGCGTGCCCGGTTGCAATGCTTTTATGCAGATATATTCGTTTTCATGACCAAAAATGTTATCCATAATATTACCTCTCTACAAGTTTGACGTTTTCGTTGCCAACAAGGTCGTCAAGTTCGATATGCAATGCACGGCATTCGCGCACTTTGTATGGCATTGCATAGCCTTTGCCACCTTTTACCAAAACAACTGGCAACTGACCTTCATAACCCTCTAAAACAGTAAGAAGGTCATTATATTTGCTTTCGTCTTTAAGGTTGATATAAAGTTTTGTTTGTTTTTGTGGCTCGGCAGGTTTTTGTTCGCCACTTTTCCACTCTGCAATTTCTTCTACCCTTATTTTAGGGGCAAAGCCAGACTCAACCGTGAGTGTGCCTTTGACTTTAACCATTGCATCATTTTGCATTTTTTCTGCCAATGCTTCGTAATATTTAGGAAAAACCACCACGTCTATACTGCCATATAAGTCTTCGAGCTTGGCAGTTGCCATTGACGTGTTGCTTTTTGTAAGTCGTTTTGCAACGTTTGACAAAATGCCACCCATAGTAACCTTTTTGTTGTTAAACTGTGCAAGCTCGTCGACAACGGCGTGTTCGTCATCTTCGTGATCTTCACCTGCAAGATCCTGCAACATGCCCGTGTTGAAAGAAAACTGTTTCATTTCTTCTGCAACAGACTCAAGTGGGTGACCCGTTACGTAAATGCCCAAAACCTCTTTTTCGAGATCATATTTATATTTAGCGTCATATTCCGGAATTTTTGGCAACGGCACTTTTACAGAAGTTGCCTCACTGTTGCCAAGCATATCAAACAGACTGAACTGACCTGATTCTTTTTGCTTTCGTTCTGAAATGGCAATTTCCATCATTCGTTCATACGTTGCCATAAGTTGTGAACGATATACGCCAAAACCATCAAACGCACCTGCTTTAATAAGGCTTTCGATAAGGCGTTTGTTTACCGTGCCAAGTGGCAAACGTGAAAGCAAATCTTCCAGACTTGTATATTTTCCATTTTCGTTGCGTTCTTTAACGATAACTTCGAGAGCATTTCTGCCGACGTTTTTTATCGCCATAAGACCAAACCTGATATCGTCGCCGTTAACAGAAAACTCTACCTGACTTGCGTTTATATCTGGTGGCAAAACTCTTATGCCTTTTTCACGACAATATCCAATATATTTTGTTACTTCTTCGATATTGTCAATTCGGTTGTTCAAAACGGCTGCCAAAAACTCTATCGGATAATATTTTTTAAGGAAAGCCGTGCGGTAAGAAACAACTGCATAACAAGCGGCATGCGACTTGTTGAAAGCATATGCCGCAAATTTTGCCATTTCGTTAAAGATGCTTTCTGCAACTTCTTCTGGGCAGCCACATGCAACTGCACCAGGAATGATGACTTCGCCTGTTTTTTCGTCTTTTTGACCATGAATAAAATATCCACGGTGCAAAATCATATCTTTTTCTTTCTTTTTTGCCATGGCACGACGAATAATGTCTGCCTGACCAAGAGTATAACCTGCAATATCCTGAACGATTTGCATTACCTGTTCCTGATAAACCATGCAACCATAAGTTACGTCAAGCGTCTTTTTAAGCAACGGATGTTTGTAAACAACTTCGTCCGGGTGTTCTTTGCCGTAGATATAATCAGGAATAGAATCCATCGGGCCTGGACGGAACAATGAAATTCCGGCAATAACGTCTTCCAGCGAAGTTGGTTTAAGGTTCATCATAAGTTTTTTCATGCCCGGACTTTCAAGCTGAAACACAGCGTCTGTATCGCCACTTGAAATAAGCTCGAACACTGCAGGGTCATCGTAATCTTCTTTGTCAAAAGAAATGTTTATGCCCCTGTTTTGCTTTATTATTTCCACAGCTTTTGCAATATCGGTGAGAGTACGTAAGCCCAAAAAGTCCATTTTGAGCATACCAAGTTCTTCTACCTCGTTTTTGTCAAACTGAGTAGTTATATCTTCGCCGTTTCGTTGCAAAGGCACGTGGTCTGAAATGTCATATTTGCAAATAACTACGCCTGCGGCATGCATAGAAGTGTTTTTAGGCATACCTTCAAGTCCCATTGCAATGTCTACAACCCTTTGCATTTGCAAATCGCTGTCATAAATTGCACGAAGTTCGGGGTCTGGGTCAGGATAGTCTTTTTTTGGTGGTTCAAAGCCAAACTCCATAGGAATGTTACATTTGAGATGGCTTGTCATAAGTTTTGTAACTCTGTCACGCTCGCTGTAAGGAACATTAAGAACACGGCCAACGTCTTTAATAGCATTTTTTGCTTTAAGCGTGCCAAAGGTGATGATTTGCGAAACTCTTTCGCGACCGTATTTTTTGGTTACGTATTCGATAACCTCTTGCCTTCTGTCGTCACGAAAGTCAATATCAAAGTCAGGCATGCTGACACGTTCTGGGTTGAGAAACCTTTCAAACAGCAGCTGAAACCTGATTGGGTCTATATCTGTAATGCCAATGGCATATGCTACGATACTGCCTGCACCACTGCCACGGCCAGGGCCAACGTCTACGCCAATGCTTTTTGCATAGTTGATAAAATCCCACACTATCAAAAAGTATTCTACAAAGCCCATGCGGTTGATAATGTCAAGCTCGTAGTCTGCCCTTTGCTGAATTTCGTCTGTAATAGAATCGTATCTTTTATTGAGACCAGCCTGAATAAGGTCTTTAAGATATTCATACGGAGTTTGTCCGTTTTCTGGCACGTAACTTGGAATGAGGTTTTCTTTGCTGATTGTAACGTCACACATCTCTGCAATTTTGAGAGTGTTGTCAAGAGCCTCTTGAACGTAACCGAAAAGTTCTTCCATTTCGTCGCCAGACTTGAGATAAAACTCGTCGCTTGAAAATTTGAGTCTGTTTTTGTCATCAAGCGTTTTTTGCATTTGAATGCACATCAAAACGTCCTGCACCTCGGCACTTTCGCGTTTTGTATAGTGCACGTCGTTTGTTGCAACCAAAGGAATGTCAAGTTCTTTAGAAATTTTAATAAGTTCGGCATTGACCATTTTTTGTTCTGCAATGCCATGATCCTGCAATTCGAGATAATAATATTGTCCAAACAGGTCTTTATATTTTTTTGCAAGCAAGCGGGCATCTTCTTTGCGATTGTCTACAATGAGCCTTGGCAATTCGCCGGCAAGGCAGGCAGACAAACAAATGAGGCCTTCGCTGTGCTGTGACAAAGTTTTAAAGTCAATGCGGGGTTTGTAATAATAGCCGTCTACAAAAGCAATTGAGTTGAGTTTTACAAGGTTTTTATAGCCAACGTTGTTTTTTGCAAGCAAAACCAGGTGATTGAAATCTCCCATCACCTTGCCTTGTTTTATGCTGATGTCATCGCAAACGTAAAACTCGCAACCAATAATTGGTTTTACACCAAAACCTTTACCATCTTTGGCGTTTTTTAACGTTTCTTGCCCTGCCTTAAAAAACTGATAGGCACCATACATATTGCCGTGGTCAGTAATGGCCACGGCAGGCATGTTGAGCTCTTGGCATCTTTTAAATACGTCTTTTATCCTTGCAGCACCGTCAAGCAAACTGAACTCGGTGTGCAAGTGCAAATGTACAAACTCTCTCATGAAACCCCTGTAAAACAATGCTTATTCTGCAATAAGCTCTTTTACGATATTGATCGCAACGTCTGCGTCACTGCCTTGTGCGCACACTGCAAATTTGTCACCCGGTTTGAGCGCAAGAGAAATAACGCCGATAATGCTTTTTGCGTTTACTCTTGAATTTGCAGACATAATGAAAACGTTTGATGAAACGTCTGACAATGCAGTAACGATTTTTCCTGCCATTTTTGCATCGTAGTTAACGTGTTTTGCTACTTTAAATTCAACAGTTTTCATTTTTGTTCCTCCCTGTATTGGTTTGCAATATTTATAATTTTTCTAAACCTGTGATTAAGACCGCTTTTTGTCACAGATTGATTTAAAATTTCAACAAGCTCGTCAAGCGAAGCAGCTGGGTTTTGTTTTCGCAACAAAGCTGCTTCTTTTATTTTTGGTGGCAACGAATCAAGCCCTGCAATCTGCTCAATAACACTTATGGCATCGAGTTGTTTTTTGCTTGCGTCTACCACCTTATCGATATTGGCAGAAATGCAATTTGTCTGTCTGTTGACCGAATTGCGAACAGACCTTTCTACCATAAGGTTTTGCAAGTCGAAAACGGCCTTTGTAGTGCCAAGATAAATGAGAAGGTCACTTATTTGCTCGCCACCCTTAAAATAAAGCACCGTAACGTTTTTTCGCACCGATTCTTTAGGGCAAAACCAGCATTCGCACAACGTTTCGTGAAGCTGGTCGGCAAGTTTTTTGTTGTTTACCGAAAACTCACAGTGATAGCCGTTATTAAGGCTGATTGCACCACAACCGATAAACATTGCGTGTATAAACGCTTTTTGGCAACATTCGTCTGCAAGCATATCCGGTGACAAAGTGTCGTTTATTTGCCTGAAACCCTCGTTGTCAAGCGACAACACGCCACACTCAAACAAAATACGTTCGCTGTCGTTTGCAGAAAGACGATATACAGGCTTGTTTTTAAGCCTTGCTCCGTCTTCTTTTGTGATACTGCACGTTGTACCAAACATTTTTTCTATAATGTTTGCAGCAAACTTCAAGGTGGCAAGGTTTTCTGACGAAAGTGAAAAACCAAACCCCTTAAAAGTGATTTCTATATTGCCAATTGTGCGTATAAAACAACTTAAAAAAACCGTTTTGCAACATGGTGACAAATTTTTGTTGTTGTTGAGCAATTCTGCTTTTACTGTTTGCGTAAATGTCATAAGTAATACTGTCCCATTAAATCACATATAGTTTAGCACACATTTAAGTCAATTTCAATAAAAAAAGAAAAACCGCAGTTGGTTTTTCTTTTGTATTTTTGTTTTTTAGTTTTATTTTTTTCTCTTTTTAAATTCTGGCAAATCGTTCCAGTTGACAATAAGTTTTTTGTCTATGCCAAGTCTTTCAACAAG
>JAFVQA010000135.1 GCA_017505015.1 Clostridia bacterium | reverse complement strand
GTTTGCGGAGCTTCGTTTTTCCAGATTAGTTTGATTGCACGTAAAAAAGAATACAATCACTTTGTGGTTTTAGTTTAAACACAAAAAAGGTTAAAAAGCAAGTAAAAACAGAGTTTTTAAGCGCTAATTAACTTTTTAACAAATTTTTTGCCAAATTTTACCTTTTTAAAGCAAAAAACGCAACTTTTGTTGCGTTTTTGTCATTTATTATTAAAATTTATGCATTTTTTTGTGAAAGAATTTCAATCGCTCTGTCAATTTGAGAATCGAAATTTTCAGCAACGTTTTGCGCTTGTGGTTCAAAGCCAATGCCATGCATACATTTGTTTGAAACAGGCGTATAAAACTTGATATAAGTCATATATGCAGCCCAATAAGAATCTACAATTTTTCCACCAACGTTTGCCTGTGCAGGTTTTATTTGCACAACTGCCTGCCCAATGCCTTTACCATAAGTTTTTGTGCCAACCTGAACCGCAGTTTGATAGTCAAGCAATGCACCTGTGAGAAGTTCGCTCGCACTTGCCGAACGGCCGTTTGTGAGCACCACTATTTGCGGTTGTTGCGCGTTAACGTCAAAATAATTTTGATATACGCTGTTTGTAGTTATTTTATCAACGACGTTATCATCTTTGTCACGGTCAATACTTACAACAACACCTTTGCCATCAGTTTTGTTTTTGTCGTGCACAAGGAAAGAAGCAACGGCTGAAGAAATGTCATCTCGACCACCCGTGTTGTAAGTAATGTCGAAAATAAGTTTCTTTTTGCCGGCTTGCTTAAACAAATTCATTGCCTTTGTAAAATCACCAAGACCTTGTTCGCCATCCATTGTATATGGATCCATAAACGAAGTAAGTCTGATATATCCCACGTCATTTGGCAAAGTGCCTGCACTCAACAACCTTTGTTCATAAGCCTGTGACATGTTCGTATAACCTGCACCAAAATAATATTCTACTGCAGAGCCTGTATAAGTTGTTTGTTCTACAGTGAAAGTTTGTGGCAAAACAACGTTGTCACGTTTTATTGTGAAAGTTATTTTTTGCGAATGAATATATTTTACAAAATCTTCTGTTTTAGTTGCATCTGTAATAATATATTTGCCATCTGCAACACCTTCGCCGTTGCCTGAAATGTCAAGTTCCAGCACAACGTCACCCATAAACAAACCTGCATTATATGCAGGACTGCCCACTTCTACCTCGGCAATATAAAACTCGCCGTTATCATTCAACGAATAGCCAAGACCGTTTGCAGCCGTAGTCAATTCTTGCGGATACATAAGTTCATAAAACTCTTCTGGCGTGAGAAGTCTGCTATATTGATCTATGCTTGTGAGCATTGCATTTGCAGCCTGATAAGCATAGTTGTGAGCATATTTATCATCGCTTTCATCAAGTACGTAGGCATATTCGTTAATAAGGTTTAACACGTCGCTGATAAACTTGATGTCCGGGTTCATGAGCATAAAACTGAAATAACCCAAAAAATATACCACAACCATAGCCAATGCAACTATGGCAACGATAAACCCTTTTTTACCTTTGCTTTTTTTGTTAACAAATTTTTGCTGACCGTTATATTCTGGCACAACACGATACATTTGCTCGTGCTTTTGTTCGTTATATCCACCAAAACCAAACGGATCTTCATTTTGATTGTTAAAATTATTTTGTCTTTCGACCTTTTCTTCTTGCTTTTTAAGCTCTTCGTCAAAAAAGTCGTTAAGGTTTTTATCTGACATTTTTACCTCGCTATATATTATCGTGCTTTAACAAATATATTTAATATTTGTGTATACGTGCACAGTTTTTGCCTTGTATAAAATTTTTAAACCAAAAAATCAGTTATCCTGCAACACTTTTTTAATATCGTCGTTTATGCCGAATTTATCAAAACATTTTGTCCTTTCGATGTAATTTTTCGCTTCGTAAAAACTACCTGTAAATGCAATTGTTCCATCTGCAACAACATGCACCACGTCGCACTCTGTCAAGTGGTCAATTTCGCTTGACGTCTGCAAAATGCCAACCTTTCTGTCATGTAAAAACAAGTTTATTAAAGGCACTGCCTGTTGTTTTTCAACTTTTGCAAAAATATCGTCAAGCACAACCAGTTCAATATCTGTGCGTGAGTTAAGCCTTGCCAAAGCAGTTGCGAGTTTTTCGACTGGCGAAAGTTTTTTGGTTTTTGTTCTTGCCACACTTTGCAAACCGAATTTTTCAATTTGCATTGACGTTTTTTGTTCAATATTTTGTTCTTTTCGCACCTTTAACGGAAAAGCTACGTTTTTTTCAACAGTCTTGCCAGGCATAAGTGCAAAATCGTCAAAAACAATGCCTATGCCTCTTTTGTCAACCGGCACAGAAAACAAATCTTTGCCGTCAAGCAACACCTGCCCTTCCGTATGTTTTGTGAGTTGCGCAATAATTTTTACAACACTGCTTTTTCCACATTGTTTTTCTGCAACAATGCCAACTCGTTGCCCTTTTGACACACTGAAAGACAAATTTTTAAACAAAAATTCTTTAACGTATGGATATTTTTTAGAAACGTTGTCAAATGTTAAAATACACATAATCAGTCGAGTTCATCCAGCGTGAGAGAATATGGCGCAATAAAGTTTTGCATAAAATATTTTACTTCGTCACTGTCGATATTCTCTATATCTTTTTCTATTGTGTTTTTTGCTTTTTTAAACTCGTTGTTTGAGCCTTTAAGTTCGCCAAGGCATTTTACGTATGCACTTATTTTGTCAGCATATTTAACAAGTTTTCCCTCTGGCGAAGTTGCGTCTGCCTTGATGATATCTGCGTATACAGGTTGCATTTCTTTTGGCAACATGCCAATGAGTTTGTCGTTTGCAACGTTTTCTATAGCCTTGTAAGCATCGCGTATTTGTGGGTTGTAATATTTGATTGGCGTTGGTAAATCGCCTGTTATAACCTCGCTTGTTTCGTGAAACAATGCAATGGTAGTAACTTTGTCAACGTTGTAATTTTTGCCAAAATAAACGTTTCCAATAACTGCAAGTGCATGGGCAATCATGCTGACCTGTGCAGAATGTTCCATTATATTTTCTCTGTCGTTGCTCCTCATTAGTGACCAGCGATTGATATATTTCATTCTGTCGAGATATGCAAAAAAGCTATACATACAAACAATCTCCTTTATAGTTTTTAAAGTATATCAAAAGTCGACAATATTTGCAATAGCAAAATTTTAAGGCGGTTTAGTTTTTGACCTTCTTTTTGATTTTTAACAAAACTTTTAAAAATTTGTTGACAATATTAGGTTAAAATGTAATAGTATTGTTATCAAAAAATTTCAGGGGTGCTGTAAAAAGCTGAGATTATACCCAATGAACCCGCTACGTAATTGTAGAAGGGAAGATATTGAGGCACTCCGTAAGATTTACTTGCGGAGATTTTTCATTTTTACCCACCACCTAAGGAGTATTTTATGAATTTTTTATTGCTCTTTGGTGACATGAGTCCAGAAACTGCTTTGCTAAACACAATTTCCATCATTGCTCTTGCTCTTCTGGCTGTTGTGGCCTTGATTATCTGCGTTTCTAACAAAAAGAAAAAAACAAGCACAAATGCCATTGCATTTGGTGGTCTTTGCATTGCCGCTTCGTTCGTGTTGAGTTTTATTAAACTGAGCATGCCATACGGCGGAAGCATTACCCTTGCAAGCATGGCTCCACTTTTTATTTATTGCTACGTTTTTGGTTTTGGCAAAGGTCTTTTGGTTGGCATAATTTATGGTTTGTTGCAATTTATACAAGGCCCATATTTTTTAAACGTGCCACAATTTTTGTTTGACTATATTTTGCCATTTGCATGCATAGCAGTTGCAGGTGTGTTTAAAAAATTTATGCCAAAAACACCTGCCATTCTTGCCGGTGGTGCGTTTTATTCTGTTTTAAGACTTGCATCACACATTGCAAGCGGAATTATTTTCTTTAACATGGGTTGGATTGAGGCTGAATTGCCAATTATTGGCAGCACTGCAGGACTTGGCAGTTTTACCTATTCATTCCTTTACAACATAATTTATATGTTGCCCGAAACTCTCATTTTGCTTGGCGTTTTGCTCTATTTTGCAAAAAGCAAAAACTTTGCAACACTCGAAAGATTTTTGCTCAAAGCAAAGCAAAGCGAAGAATAAACAAACAACTAAAAACTGACAAAAAAATATAAGACCTTGCATAAACTGTTGTGTGAACAAGTTTTTTAAAAGCAAGGTCTTTATTTTTGCAATTTGCGTTGCATTTTTATCAACGGTGCTGGCTCACGTTGCATTATATAACGCACAAAACACGCAACAGGCAAACGCTTTTGCAACACAAACCACAAGTCTGCAGGTAAAAGTTGTTGATCTTGACGGAACGCCACTAAAACAGGCAAAAGTTTTTGTTGCCGAAACTCAACAGACCTTTTATACAGATTTGCACGGATACACAACCATTATGCACGTGCCTTTTGTTGACACCCCTCTTTGCAAGGTGACAGACGGCGAATTTAGTTTTGTTAACCTTGCCATAACCTGCGATGGTTTTAAAGACGTTGTGTTGTT
>JAFVQA010000134.1 GCA_017505015.1 Clostridia bacterium | reverse complement strand
TGTTCAAGTCCGCTATGAAGACCGAGATCAAGAAGTTCTACGCTGCTGTAGCATCCGGTGACGTTGCAAGCGCACAGGTTGCATACAAGTCTGCTACCAAGAAGATCGACGTTGCTGCAAAGCGTTGAAGATTATCCAGAAAATCGAAGGGGTTCAAGACATCACAACAATTTCTGGTCTTTCTGGTGCAACATTTACGCGTTTGAGTAATGCTGGTGCGTTGTTCGTGCGTTTGCAGCCAAAAGAAGAACGTATCAAAAAAGGCATCACGCTCGATAGTCTTTTGGGGCAAATTTACATGGGGTTGAAAAAAGGTGTTCCAGAATCAAATTCGTTCGTGCTTACGCCTCCGGCAGTTAATGGTATCGGTATGGGTGGCGACTTTAAGTGCTACATTCAAGATAGAACAGGACGTGGTATTGCCGATGTTGCAAAATATACGCAAGAAATTGCTTACAAGGCAATGACGCAAAATCCAGAAATTTCGCTTGCGTTTTCGACTTATCGCATATCCACACCACAGTTGTATGTTGATATCGATCGCGAACGTGCACAAAAATTGAATGTTCCAATTTCGTCGATTTTCTCCACAATGCAGTTCAATTTAGGATCGGTTTACGTAAACGACTTCAATATTCTCAATCGTGTTTATCGTGTATCTGTTCAGGCAGAAGGCTCTGAGCGAACAGATATTGCAGATATTTACAATTTGAAAGTTCCAAATCGCGAAGGTAAAAATGTGTCGATGGGTTCAGTAGCAAATATTCGCCGAATTATTGGTCCTGACACAGTGAACCGTTATAACCTTTATCCGTCGGCAGAAATTATGGGTAATCTTGGTGCTGGTTATAGCACAAGTGAAGCTATGGCAGTTATCGAACGCGTTGCTGCTGAAACATTGCCATCAGGGATGGGTATGGAATGGACCGACCTTGCGTATCAGGAAAAGCTTGTGGGCAATACATCAATTATTGTGTTTGCACTTTGCGTAGTGTTCGTGTTTCTCATTCTTGCAGCACTTTACGAAAGTTGGACGCTTCCACTTACAATTATCTTGATTGTTCCGTTGGTGCTTTTGTTTGCACTTTTGGGTGTTGGTGGCAGAGGCTTAGACAACAATTTGATGACGCAAATTGGTATGGTTGTGCTCATCGGGTTAGCGTGTAAGAATGCTATTTTGATTGTCGAATTTGCAAAACAGCGTCAAGAAAATGGCGAAGAAATCATAAGTGCAACAGCAACAGCTTCGCAAAATCGTTTGCGCCCAATTTTGATGACATCGTTTGCGTTCATTTTGGGTGTTGTTCCTCTCGCATTTGGTATGACATCGGGTTCTGAACTTCGTCAGCCATTAGGAACAGCAGTTATGTATGGTATGCTTGGGGTTACATTTATGGGCTTGATATTCACACCAGTGTTCTTCTATGTAATCAGAAAACACTACAAACCTGCTATCAAGGATTAACAATGAAAAAACTTTTTATATTATCAACAGTTGTAGCACTCACAGGTTGTATGGTAGGACCTGATTATGAAGAGGCGTCAAAGGCAGTTAAACTTC
>JAFVQA010000133.1 GCA_017505015.1 Clostridia bacterium | reverse complement strand
GATGACGAAGGTATAAAAAACCTTGCAAAAATTTTGAAAGAGCAGGGCATTGTTTTTAAACAGTCTTGTGCAAAATATCAAAGGTTTTTAACAATAAAAGGAATTTTAAAAATGAAAAAATATAATGCAGTTCTTCTTGACCTTGACGGAACAATTTCAAACACGTATCGTGGCATTGTAAAATGTCTTGGCCCTGCCTGTGCAGAATATGGTGCAGACCTTATGCAGTTTGACGTGCGCAAATTTATCGGCCCACCACTAACATGGACCTTCAACGTGATTTTTCCAAATCAGCCAGAAAAACAACAAGGCGCACTTTTGCGTTATCGCGAACTTTATAATGCAGGTGGCATGTTTGACAACGATATGTACGAAGGTATTGACGATTTTGCCCAGGGTTTGCGTGACATGGGTGTTAAAGTTGGCGTTGCAACTTCTAAGCTGGAAAAATATGCAGTAGAAGTTTTGCGAAAACTCGGCATGCTTGACCACATAGATTTTGTGTGTGGTTGCGAGGCAGACAGACCAACAAAAGCAGACGTTATAAACTATGCTTTGCGAACACAGGGCATTGACAAAACAAAATGCCTTATGGTTGGCGACACTTTTTATGACCTTGAGGGTGCGCAGATTGCAGGCATGGATGCCGTTGGCGTTTTGTATGGCTTTGGTACACGCGAAGAAATGGAAAAATATCCAAACGTTGGTATTGTTGACACGGTGCAAGACCTTAAAAATTTTGTTTACCCAATGGTTGACAAAAATATTTAACGGGTATATGTTAAGGACAGAAAAATTTTTTCTGTCCTTTTTTTGGGTGAAATATGGTGTCTTTAACAGAAAGCAAACCAACCAAAGCAATGTGGCTTTTTGCTTTGCCTTTGCTTGCAAGTGCAATTTTTCAACAACTTTATAACATTGCCGATACTGTCATTGTAGGGCAATTTTTGGGTGAAAATGCTCTTGCCTCAGTTGGTGCATCTTTTCCTATAACAATGGTATTTATGGCGGTTGCATTTGGTTGCAACATTGGTTGCTCTGTAATAATTTCGCAGTTATACGGTGGCAAAAAAATGTGCCAGATGAAAACTGCCGTGTCAACCTATTTTATATCCTTTACGGCTTTGAGCATTTTTCTTTCGGCAGTTGGTTTGATTATTTCAAAACCACTCATGAAACTGCTTGGCACACCAGACAACGTTTTTGCAGACAGCATGATATATCTCAACGTTTATCTTGCGGGCATGGCGTTTGTGTTTTTATATAATATTGCAACGGGCATTTTTACTGCACTTGGCGACAGCAAAACACCGCTTTTGTTTTTGATTGTATCTTCGGTGCTTAACGTGGTGCTCGACGTTGTGTTTATCACTACATTTAAAATGGGCGTTGCAGGTGCTGCGTGGGCGACGGTTGTTTCGCAAGGGGTGTCTGCCATTTGTGCAATCGTTACGCTCGTTTGCAGGCTCAAAAAAATTTCTTGTGAAAAAAGCCAAAAGTTTTCGTGGCTGTTGCTCAAAAAAACTGCATACGTTGCCATTCCAAGTGTGCTGCAACAAAGTTTCGTTTCAATAGGCAATTTGTTTATTCAAGGCCTTGTAAACAGTTTTGGCAGTTCTGTTATGGCGGGTTATACTGCTGCAATAAAACTAAACACTTTTACTCTGGCTTGCATTTTGACAATGTCAAACGCAACGTCAAGCTTTACTGCACAAAACATTGGTGCAGGCAAAATGGAAAGGTTGCCACAAGGCTTCAAGGCGGGCATGATAATGGCTCTTTGCGTGGCATTGCCATTTTTCGTTGCATTTTTCTTCTTTAGTCCACAAATGATAAAAATCTTTTTGGATAGTGACAGTGCACTTGCATTGTCAACCGGTTGCGACTTTTTAAAAATGACTTCGCCATTCTATTTTTTAATATGCCTCAAAATTGTTAGTGACGGCATATTTCGTGGCAGTGGCGCAATGAAGTTGTTTATGGCATCAACCTTTTTAGATTTGCTCCTTCGTGTTGCGCTTGCATATATCCTTACACCGTCAATGGGTGTTATGGGTATTTGGACTTCATGGCCAATAGGCTGGTCACTTGCAACATTTGTTTCGGCATTTTGTTATTTTAAAAAATGGTGGAAACCAAAAGGGGCTATGGTATAAAATAAAAAGCACGGCTTTTGCCGTGCTTTAATTTTTTGTTCAAGGTCAAAATTCGTCATAAAAAACAACTTGTTCAACAGGGCGTGACTCAAAATGCAGACCAAGTGGTTTAGATTCGTCTGATGGATATCCCATCACCAAAAGGGCAACAGGTTCGACGTTGTCAGGCAGGTTGAAAGTGCTTTTCATTGCAAATGGGTCAAAATGCATCACCCAGCAACAACCAACTCCGTTGTCGTGTGCAGACAACATCATATGCGTTGCTACAATAACGGCATCTACTGGCGAAGACAATGCTCCGTCATATTTTCTTGTCCAGCTTTCGTCTTTGTTGTGGCAAACAAGCATAGCACAAGGGGCGTCAAAATGACATTTTGTGCATTGTTTCAGCTTTTGAACAGATTCGTCTGTGTTGAGCACGAGTATTCGCTGTGGCTGATAGTTACAACCTGTTGGTGCTTTGTGCCCTTCAGAAATTATTTTGTCAACAACATCCTGTGGCAAATGGTCTGGTTTAAAATTTCGTACAGAGTATCTTTCTTCAATCAGTTTTTCAAATTCCATATAAAAAATCTCCGTTGTGTATACAAAATTTGCTTATTTTAATTTTAGTTTAACAAAAGCATTGTGTCAATATGCAAAAAAGCACGGCTTTTGCCGTGCTTTAATTTTTTGTTTGTTGTTTTATGCCTTACAACAACTTCTCAATTTCCAAAACAACTTCTTTTAGCGTGCCAGGTTTGAGTGGTGATTTCATTCCACATGCTTCTACAAGTTCAGGGAAAGGCAAAGTGCCTGCATAGCCCACAAGTTTTAAATAAGTTTCCCAGGCAGATTTATAATCTTTTTTCATCATTACCAAAAATTCGAGTGACATTGTTTGAGCAAGGCAATAGTCGATGTAATAGAAAGGATATTCAAAAATATGCAACTGGAACATCCAGCGTTTACCTTTTTCGTATGCAGCAATGCCGTCACCCAAAAGGTTAGGACAATATTCCTGCAACAGTTTAAGGAAAGTTTCAGTTCTTTCTGCAGGCGTCATATCTGGGTTTGTATAAACGATTTCCTGATAATAGTCTACTATTGTGCCGTATGGAATAAATGAAAGTGACGAACTAAGGTGCATATATCTGTAGTCATCTGCTCTGTCACCAAAGAACAAATCCATCCATTTTTCTGCAAAAAATTCCATAGACATAGAGTGGATTTCTGCTGTTTCCATACCAGGTGACTGAATGTCTTCCCATGGCAGATCAAAAGCCTTATATGCAGCAAAAGCATGACCTGCTTCGTGAGTCAAAACGTCAACGTCGCCACTTGTGCCGTTAAAGTTTGCAAAGATAAAAGGCATTTTATATTTTGGCAACTGTGTGCAATAGCCACCCATTGCCTTGCCTTTGCGTGACAAAACGTCAAACAAGTCGTGTTCAAGCATAAAGTCGATAAAGTTGCCTGTTTCCTGTGACATTTCGTGATACATTTTTTTGCCGTTTGCAAAAATTTCTTCCGGCGTGCCGATAGGGTTTGGGTTGCCGTTTGCAAAAATAACAGGGTCGTCAATTACTGTTACTTTGTCAATGCCAAGTTCCTGTGCTTGTTTTTCTTTTAGTTTTGCAATGATTGGCACAAGATCTTCTTTTACCTGTTTGCGGAAAGTTTTTATGTCTTCAATGCCATAGCCAATTCTTCTCATGCGATAAATTGACATTTCGTGATAGTTTGCAAAACCAAGTTTTTGTGCAATGCGTGTGCGCACTTTTACCATCTGGTCAAAAATGTCGTCGATTTTGTCAGACACTGTTTCAAGCCATTCGCCTTGTGCGTTGTATGCCGCACGACGAACTTCTCTGTCAGGGCTTTGTTTGTATTTGCCAAGTTGTGGCATAGTGAGTTGCTGACCGTCAAAGTCAATCATTGCACCCGCAGTTATCTTGCTATATTCCATTTCAAGCTTGCTTTCAAGCTGAAGATCTTCAAGAATTTCGTCATTAAAACATTTTTTAGAATATTCCAGACGAGTAAAAATAAGTTCAGGCAAAAGCTGTTTGAGTTCGTCAATAAATTTAGATTGCAAAAGTTTGTCGTTAAATTCTTGTGACAACTGTTCAACAAAAGGAGAAATTTCGTTGAGATAGTCTTTTTCTTTTGCATAAAATTCGTCTGCAGTGTTTAACGTAAAACGAATGTTGAGCAATGAAAACGTTGTAGAAATATCTGCACCGTATTCGTCATATTGCTTATAAATTTCTACTTGTTTCTGTGCGCTTGTTGCATTTTCAAACCTGTCAATAAACTCGCGCATTTTTGCTGTTATTTCTTCAAGTGTAATTCTGTTGTAAGGGATTTGTGCCAATTTCATAATTTATTCACCTCGACAAAAAGTATACCACCCATATTGCAGTTTGGCAAATTTTTTGTTTGTCAATTATGCTCAAATATAAATAATTATGCGTATAAACAAAATGTTTATGCAAATAAAAGTAAGAAACAGATGGGCTAATTCTATAATGAATATTATATATTCAAGTTTGTTAAAAAATTGTTGACAATATTTATATTGTTGTATATAATTTTGTGAAAATTCAAAAAATCACAAAATTTATATAAGAGAGGAAAATTTATGAGTGAATTGATTGAAATCACCGTAGGGGGTATGCTCGAACGCATGGCGGAACAATATCCTAACCATCAATGCGTTAAGTATATCGAAAGAGAATACGATATGACGTATTCTGAGTTTAATGAAGAAGTCAACAAAGTTGCAAAAGGCTTGCTTGGCTTGGGCATCAAAAAGGGTGACCACGTTGCTATCTGGGCAACAAACTATCCAGAATGGTTGTCACTTATGTTTGCAACGGCACGCATTGGCGCTGTGCTTGTTACTGTAAACACCAACTACAAAATTGCCGAACTCGAATACCTACTAAAACAATCAGACTCAAAAGCTCTCTTCGTTTGCGACGGTCTTAAAGATATTGACTGCGAAAAAACAATTTACGAACTCTGCCCAGAACTTAAAGATTGCGAACCAGGCATTTTGCAATCAAAACGTTTGCCTTG
>JAFVQA010000132.1 GCA_017505015.1 Clostridia bacterium | reverse complement strand
GCAAGAGCAAGTTGTGCCTCTTTCTGGCAAATTTCCATATCATATTCGTTACAGAAATTTGCAGAATATTGTTTATTGAGCTCATCTTGTCGCTGAAGGTTAATTTCCATAATAACTTCGCTGTGAGCACGGTCTTCTTCCATCACGCGATGTTTGTTTTCGGCATCGGCAATTTTTTGCTCGTAGTCAAGTTCCGTTTTATCGAGAATATAGTTTGCCTCTAATGTACGAAGTTGTTTTTGATATTCTGTAACGTCTTTTACCAGTTGAGAAAAACAGTCGTTATGCTGAATGCTATAAATTTTTTGTGCAGTTGCAAGTTCGCCCTTTTTTGCTGCCATGCCAGATTCATACGAACTTTTGGCAAGTGCAAGTTGGGTTCGCAAAGTTTTTATCCTTTGTTTTTCCGTTACGTTTTTGATTTGTTCGTTAAACTCGTTTTGGGCAAGGTTATATTGCTCTTGCAGTTCACTCATGCTTTGTTCGCAGGCAACCTTTACGCTTTCAAAAGCACTTACACTTGCTGCCTCTTGCTTTTTGTAATAGTCGTGCGATTTTTTTATTTTTACGTTTACGTTGGCAACACTGTGTTCATAAACCTTTTGGGCTTCTTCGTGTCTTTTTGCCATAACGTCGGCTTGTGACTTAAAATCTTTTTCACGCTTTTTAACAACTTCTTTTTGTTTTTTTTCTGCAGCAGTTGTTTCTGTTTTGTGCCTTTTTTCAATTTCGGCAACAAGTTTTGTATTTGCATTTTTGAGTTTTGTGCTTTTTGTAGTGTTTTCTTTAGTTGCTTTTGCAAAGGCTTTTTGTGCAGAATTTATTCTGTTTTCGCACTGTTTAAGATCTGCCAGATGCTGTTCTTGTGCAACGGCAAGTTCTTGTTTTGATTTTTCTTCTATAGTTTGCAATTTTTCCATAACGATGAGTTTAAAAGTTTCCATCGTGTTGGTAACGTTTGCAACCTCTTGCTCACACAGTTCTTCTGCAACGACGTTGTCGGCAATTACTTTTTGTTCTGCCTCGTCAATCTGAGCATATTTTTGTTCATAATCAGCCACAAAGTCGGCATTTACTAAATTGTTGAAAATTTTTTCGTCCATATCAACCCTCACTGATTATGCTCCCGCATATTTGCTCTGTTTTGTTCTGCCTGTTCCTGCCTTTCTTTTTCCTGCTGTTCGATAGCCGCAAAATAATCTTCGGTATAAGTAGGAATTGGTTTAAAAGGTGGCAATTCACTTGCAAGCTGATGCATATTGTCACGAAGATATTCTGCAACACGCTTGCGTTCTTCTTTTACGGGAGCAGTTCCGTCAAACACAGTCGGTTCGCCCACAGTTATGTATTTTGGTGCTGTATACACCGGATAAAACTTGAGATTTTTGCCTGTTTTTTTGTAATAAGTGCTGGCAACCTGCACACAACCATCGCTTATTTCTGCAACAAATTGTGAAAATCTTTTTGGTGTTTCGCCAAAAATAACAATGTTCTCGCCGTTAGCCAAAATGTCTGCACTTTGCGACAATGTTTTTACTAACCTTCTGTCAAAATAAACGGGAATGCCACCAACGTTGCTGAATATGTTAACCAGAATTTTTGCAACGAATTTTGATTTGAACATATTCCAGCGTTTGTGCTTTTTTATGTTGCCAGAAAAAAACTGAACGAAGATAAAATCTGGTGCAGTTTCTTTAAACATAACGTCTGCAGCAATCCATGGTCTTACCTTTTGGTCAAAATTGAGTATAATTGACATTGGACCAAAGGCCTGCGCATGGTTGCACACAAACACAACCGGCTCGTCTTGTGGAACAGGCTGTTTATATAATATAGTTTGTTTTTTGAAAAAGAATTTCACCACAGGATATAAAATTCTGTAGCCAAGTGTCTTTTTTTGTTTTTTTACCTTCATACAAATTTATTTTACAACAAAACAACTTTTATGTAAACACCCATGACAAATTTTGCCACGCCCTGTTTTTTGCAAAATAAAAAAGCTCTCCATTGCGGAGAGCTTTATTTTTACTTTTATTAAATAACTTTTGCCCAAGTGAGAATACCCATAACAAGGATAAAAGCGATAAGCACAGGAACTACGTATTTAATTGCAACTTCCCAAACAGAGCCAAGTTTTTTGCTTTTGCAGTTGAGCAAAAGTTCTTCTTTGGCATTTTTCATACCGATAACTTTTACCAAGAAGAAGCACATGAGCAAACCTGTGAGTGGCAACATTACGTAAGTTGTAAGGCTGTCGAACACGTCGAGCAAGTCTACACCAAGCAAACCACTTTGTGAAACAGAAACGAGCACGCTTGTAACAAGGATTACACCAGCAACAACCAAAGTTGCACCTTTGCGTGAAAGTTTTGTTTTTTCTTCCAATGCAGAAATCAAAACTTCCAACAATGAAATTGCGCTTGTCCATGCTGCAAACAAAACGAGCAAGAAGAAGATAACTGCTACAATTGAACCAAACACACCCATATCTGCAAAAATTGCAGGGAAAACTTTAAACACAAGACCTGCGCCCTGAACGTCGCCAAGTGTAATGCCAGGCAATGAGAAAACTGCAGGCAAAACTGCAACACCAGAGAAAATTGCTACCATTGTGTCAAGACCACAAACGCTGATTGCATTTTGTGGAATGCTTTGGTCTTTTTTGAGATAACTGCCATAAGTAACGGCAATACCCATGCCTACTGACAAGCTGTAGAATGCTTGACCTGTTGCAGCAGAAAGCATTTGCAAGAAACCACCGTTTTCGGCAATGCTGTCAAAGTTTGGAACAAACAAATATGCAAGACCTTCCAACGCGTTTGGGCGAGTGAGTGATACGATTGCCATAAACACCAACATAACGAAAAGTGCAGGCATAAGGAATTTTGAAACCTTTTCGATACCCTTTTGAACGCCAAAAATCAAAACGATAATGCAAAGAGCAAGGAAGATAACTGTAAACACGCTTGACCATACAGGGTCACCAACGAAACCGCCGAAAGCACCTGCATAGTCACCATCTTCAAACATTTTGCCACCACCGATAAAGGCTGTGAGATATTTGAGAATCCAACCACCAATTACGTTGTAATAAGATACAATCAAAAATGGGATGAGGATACACAACCAACCGATATAGCTGCGTTTCTTTTTGCCAACTGCAAATGCGTCAAGCACGTTTGCATTTCTGTTTCGACCAATTGTAAACTCAAGTGTGAGCATTGTAAATCCAAGCACCACTACGATAACGAGATACAAAAGCAAAAACAAACCACCACCAAATTTTGCAGCAACGTAAGGGAAACGCCAGATGTTACCCAAACCTACTGCAGAACCTACGGCAGCCATAATGAAACCAAATTTTGAGCCGAACGAACTGCGACCCTTTTTTTCCATCAAATCTGACATAGTAAAAACTTTCCTTTATATAGCAAAAATTTCCTTTATAAATTAAGAATGCCCAAATATTTTAACAAAATTATCCATTCAAGTCAAAGAAAAACGAGGCAAATCACCTCGTTTAATAATTAACTTTTGATTTTTTACCTTTTCTTTGCTACTGAATACAAATTTTATTTTTATATTTTATATGAGCAAATGCAAAAATTTTGTTTTTGCATTTTATATCAGCAAATGCAAAAATTTTTCAAAATTAACGCCGTCGTTTTGTGGCACGTTGTTTTCAAAAGCATCTTTAACTGCAACTGCAACAAAATCTGCCGCAGTTTTGGTTGCGTCAAACAACTTTTTGCCTTGTGAAAGTTTGCCCGTTATTATTGATGCCATAACGTCACCAGTGCCTGAATAATGGCCACCATACATATCGTTTTTTGTATAGGCAAAATCACCGTTGTCAAAAACAAAGTTATATACCTGCTTTGTTTGCTCGTTGCTTTCCCACCCTGTTATAACAACTTTTTGTGGGCCTAGTTTTCCAACTTTTTTTGCAAGGTCGCAAAACCTTTGCTTAAAGTTGTTAACGTTTGTGTTTTTCACAAAATCGTTGTAGTCAACACCTGTGAGCAGACATGCCTCGGTAACGTTTGGAGTGACCACGTTTGCCATTTTTGCAAGAGTTTTTACCTCGTTGCAAAGCTGGTCGCTGAACGTGGCATATTTTTGTCCACCATCACCCATGACAGGGTCTACCACCAGTAACGTATTATCGTCGCCCATAGTGCTGAGCATTTTTTCTATTTTTTGCACCTGACTGCAGTTTGACAAAAAGCCACTGTAAATAACGTCAAACTTTGTGCCCATAGCCTGCCAGTTTGCAAGATATTCGTCCATATTGTCAGTAAAATCAACAAAAGAAAATTGTGGATAACCAGTCTGGTTGCTGAGTATTGCCGTTGGCACAGGAAACACCTGCTGACCAAGCACACTCAATACAGATATTGACGCCACAAGTGAGCAACGCCCCATTCCTGACAAATCGTTTATAACTGCTATTTTCATAAAAAATCAATCCTCATTTTCAAGTGAAAGCACTTTTTTAACACCTTTCACCCTGCCAAGCACTACTGCAAGTGCAAAGCCAAGCACAAGGTTTGCCCCTGCCTGCACAAAGTTGAAAGGCAAATTTGCAACGCCCATGCCAATGCCATATACAAAAAGGTCTGCAAAAAAGTAGCCGACTGCCATGCACAGACCACCCAAAAACATGGCCAGCGCATAACACGCAAAGGTTTTAATCCTGAGTTTTTTGAGCAACCTTAAAACAAGGCATGCAACAAGACCTTCGCAACCTTTTATTATAAAGGTGAAAGGTGCATATGACACCCACCCTGCAAAAACATCTGCAAGAGCACTGCCAAGACCACCTGCAACAAATGCAAAAAACGGGTCGAAAAACACAGCGCACGCAAAAATAAGCGAGTCGCCAACGTTTATGTAACCTTGCCCACCTGGCGAAGGTATTTGAACAACCATTGTTGCAACTGCAACAAGTGCCGTAAAGGTTGCCATAAAGCACAACCTTTTTGTTGAAAAATAATTTTTTGCTTTCATATCACGCCTCACTGAAAAACGTAATAAAAAAACTTCCACTGTAGGGAAGTCTAAACAAAAGCAAATATTTGTGCTAAAAGGATAGCAAAATGTGACGATAAAAAAACCTTTTGCATATAATGCAAGCGTATATCGTCGTTACAAATATTTATTCTTTCCCATTCAGACTTTACTGGCGGTTGCAGAATCTCACTGCATCGGCTGTTGGGGCTGTTGGACTTGTCCGTTCGCTGACGGCATCACCACCGGTCGGGTTTACCCTGCCCAAAGAATTTTTATTAAGTTGACCTAATGATAGCACCACCATTTTGACCTGTCAACCCAATAAAAAAATAAAATTTGACTTTTTTGCCCCTTTGTGTTAACATTTGCTAAACAAACTGACAGACTTTTTGGTCGGGCCTTTTGGCAACAGCATTCTGTGGGACGGTGTTTTTACTGCCCCATTTTTTATTAAAATTTTTGAGGTAAACATGCAAAAAAGCGAAAGCAACAAAAAAACTGCATATAAAGTATCTTTACTAACCATTTTTGTAAACGTAGCGTTGTCTGTTTTTAAATTTATTGCAGGCATTTTTGCAAAAAGTGGCGCAATGATTTCTGACGCAATTCACTCTGCATCTGACGTGTTTAGCACCTTTATCGTTATGATTGGCATAAAAGCAGCAAACAAACAGGCAGACGACAAGCACCAATATGGTCACGAACGCATTGAGTGTGTTGCGGCAATTTTGCTTGCAGTCGTGCTTTTGATAACAGGTGTGGGCATTGCTATTGACGGTGTAAACAAAATTATGCAGGGTTTTGACGGAACTCTTGCCGTGCCTGGTGTGCTTGCCCTTATAGCCGCAGTTGTTTCTATCATGGTTAAAGAAGGCATGTTTTGGTATACAAAACACTTTGCCAAAAAGATAAACTCTGGCGCAATGATGGCAGATGCATGGCACCACAGGTCTGACGCCCTTTCTTCAATAGGCAGTTTGATTGGTGTTGGTGGTGCAATGCTTGGTTTGCCAATACTCGACCCTGTTGCCAGCCTTGTTATTTGCATTTTTATTTTTAAAGCGGCAATAGACATTGCAAAAGACGCTCTTGACAAAATGATAGACACAGCCTGTGACCAGGAAGAAGTTGAACAAATGAAAAAAGTAATTTTGTCGGTAGACGGCGTGCTTGGCATTGACGACGTTAAAACAAGACTTTTTGGCGACAAAGTGTATATCGACGTAGAAATTTGTTGTGACGGCAACCTTAGTTTATACGACGCGCACGACGTTGCAGAAAAGGTGCACGACCTTTTGGAAAAAACTTTTGACAACGTTAAACACTGCAACGTGCACGTAAACCCAAAATAAGCGATATAACATTGACATTTTTTTGTGTTTGTGCTATTTTAACTAAAGTTAAATATAAAAACGTTGACGAGAAATAGTAAGTTTTTAGTTCTTTGCAGAGAGAAGGCGTTTGGTGCAAGCCTTTAAGAAACAAAAACCCAACCAGTCTTTGAGTTGCGTGCGAAAAGCACTTTGTGTGAAACACTTTTTACAAAGTGACAAGCATTGCCGTATGCCCTGCGTGAAAGGGTTTTGAGTGCGGAATTATACCGAAATCAGGTGGTACCGCGGACTATGTGACAGTTCGCCCTGAGTTGAGAAATCAACTCAGGGCTTTTTTTGTAAAATAATTTTTTGGAGATAAAAATATGAAACTTGACAAACTTGTTGGTGACAGATTTAAAGAAAGACCATCAGATTGTATCATTGACAGCCATGCCCTTATGGTTCGTGGCGGTTATATGAAAGGTGTGGCAAACGGTGTTTACAGCTCATATATGCCACTTAAAAGAGTGACTCGCAAAATCGAACAGATAATGCGTGAAGAAATGGATGCCATTGACGGACAAGAAGTTTCTTTCCCAGTGGTTATGCCTGCCTCTTTGTGGGAAGAATCTGGCAGATATGGCAGCATTGGCAAAGAACTCGTTCGTTTTAGCGACAGAAACAACAGCCCATTGGTGCTTGGCATGACTCACGAAGAAGCTGCCGTTCAGCTTGTGCGTGACTATGGTCAAAGCTATATGAAATATCCTTTCATGATTTATCAGATACAAACAAAATTCCGTGACGAAGCAAGACCACGTGCAGGCCTTATTCGTGTGCGTGAGTTTACTATGAAAGATGCTTATTCTTTCCACACAAGTCAGGAAGACCTTGAACAATATTATGAAAGAGCACACAAATCATACGAACGTATTTTTGAAAGATGCGGTTTGCCAGAAGTTATTTCGGTTGCAAGTGACTCTGGCATGATGGGTGGCAAAGTTTCACACGAATTTATGCTTTTGTCACCTATTGGCGAAGACAGCATTGCTATCTGCAAAGAATGCGACTATCGTGCCAATATGGAAGCTGCCGAAAGCATTATTGACGTAACACGTGACGAAGTTTCGAATGCTCTTGAAATGGTGCACACACCTGGCATGCAAACTATCGAAGACGTTTGCAACTATCTTAAAGCCGACCAAAAAGACAGTGTTAAAGCAGTAATTTACCAACGCAACAGCGACGATAAATATATCGTTCTCTTTATCCGTGGTGACTTGGAAGCAAACGAAACAAAAATGCGCAACTACCTTGGTTTTGAAATTCACCCTGCTGTTGTAACAGAAGACTGTGGCCTTTGTGCAGGTTATTGTGGCCCTGTTGGTTTGCCAAGCGACATTATCGTGTTGTATGACAACTCTATCAAAAACCGCAACAATCTTTGCTGTGGCGCAAACAAAGTTGAATATCACTACGTTGGTCTTGACATGGTTCGTGACGTTGCAAATGCAGAATATCACGATTTTGCAAAAATTGCAGAAGGTGGCGTTTGCCCAAAATGTGGCAAAGAAGCTATCACAATTTCTCGTGGTGTTGAGGTTGGCAACATATTCCAGCTTGGCACAAAATACACAACAAGCATGGGTATGACTTACGTTGACGCAGAAGGCAACAGCCAGACACCTATCATGGGTTGCTATGGCATTGGCGTTGGCCGTCTTGCAGCTGCAATTTGCGAAGCACACCATGACGACCACGGTCCTATCTGGCCAATGTCTGTTGCCCCATGGCAAGTTCACCTTTGTGCTGTTCGTGCAGACAATGCCGAAATTAAAGAATATGCCGACAACCTTTACAACGCACTCACTGCAAAAGGAATTGAAGTGATTTATGACGACAGAAGTGTAAGCGCAGGCGTAATGTTTTCTGACGCTGACTTGCTTGGTGTTCCACTTCGTGTTGTTGTTAGCCCACGCAACGTAAAACAAAGCATTGTAGAAGTTGTTTCACGCGACAAATCATTCAGCCAAAACGTGCCAATGGAAAACGCTTTGGACGAAATTGTAAAAATTGTTGACGACTTTAAAAGCAAATTTTAATTGAAATTTTATAACAAAAAAAAGACCGTTGAGAAACGGTCTTTTTTTGTTTGCTATTGAAAACAGTCTTTCAGTTTGATAAAATGACATTAAGACACTCTCGCGAAAATTACAATGACTATTGTAAGAAAAAACAAAGGAGAAAAGTTATGGAAAACATCATTACACAAGAACAAGCCTTAAAGGAAATTGAAAAAAATTATTCTAATGCAAGTAAAGTACTAAACGATGTAGGTAAACTAGAAAAACTACTTAATCGTATTGAAAAAAAATTAAAAAGTATACCAAAAATAGGTGAAAAACTATCTCATATACCAGTTTTTGTTTCTTTAATTAGAAGTTATATAAAAAAGGAATACAACGAAATACCCCTCGGAACTCTTTTGGCTATAATTAGTGCACTGATTTATGTTGTGGCACCCGTTGATTTAATTCCCGATATTTTCCCTGGTGTTGGGCATATTGATGATGCTGCTGTAATAGGTGCTTGTCTTTGCCTAGTAGAAGATGATATTAAAGAATATATTAACTGGAGAGATACAAAGGCATAAAACAATAAACAAAAAAAGACCGTTGAGAAACGGTCTTTTTTATTTTTGTTTTTTGTTAAATCAATGTTCGCTGTCTACAATGCGGCAACGGGCTTCAAAACATTTGCCACGTGGGTGTTCGCCACGGAAATACCACACGCCGTCTTTTTGTGCACGTGAAATGCGGATAGAATCACCTTCGAACGCTTCGCTCACGTAAGAAATATCCATTTCGGCAATGCGTTTGCCCTCCATACTTGGCAGATAGTTTGTAACGATATCGGCATATACCCAGTTTGTAAGGTGCTGGTTAGAGTCGATTTCGGTATACATAACTTTTTTGTCTGTAATATAGTCAAGTTCTGGCATTTGCATTTTTTCGAGCCTTGTTGTGTCTATGCTTTCTTCGCAAACAGGCACAACGAAAGTGACTTCGTTTGGTCTTTTCATTTTGTGAAGAACAGGGTCAACAACAACCCAGCTTGTGCCACCCTCGGCCACCACAACACCATGCTCGTTTTCGATAACAAAGTCACGCAAAAACTGCACCCCTTTTGAGCCTTTGTGCCACGTTTTGAATGTATAATTTTTGAGCAGTTTGAGTGGTTCGTATATATTTATGCTTGTTTTTACCAACACAAACACCATATCCATTTTGTCTTTGAGTGTGAGATAGTCGCAACCAAAAACACTGCAATGATCGTCTGCATTGTCCTGCAACCAGCGTTGAATTGCCGAAACCTTTATATTTTGTTGTTTGTCGCAGTCGTATGATGCAACTTCGTGCTGACGAACAAACTTTTTGTTGTCTTTTGTCATATAAGCCATTTTGTTTTTTACCTCGTTGCTATATTATCCAACAAAAGGCAAAATTTGTAAACAAAAAATAACATACTAATTGCTTAAACCTATTTACACAAAAAGTCTTTGGGAGTATAATTATTTTGTAAAATATTTTTATCGTGGGGAAGTTTGTTATGATAAGACAAAACGTAAGAAATATTGCTATTATAGCCCACGTTGACCATGGCAAAACCACTATGGTTGACCAGTTGCTCAAACAAAACGGCATTTTTCGCGACAACGAAGTTGTTAACGACAGAGTTATGGACAGTGGCGATCTTGAAAAAGAACGTGGCATAACTATTCTTGCAAAAAACACTGCCGTAAATTACAAGGGCACAAAAATAAACATTATAGACACACCTGGTCACGCCGATTTTGGTGGCGAGGTTGAACGTATTTTGTCAATGGTTGACGGTGTTGTTTTGCTTATTGACGCTATCGAAGGTTGCATGCCACAAACGCGTTACGTTTTGAAAAAGGCACTCAACCTCAACAAAAAACCAATCGTTTGCGTAAACAAAGTTGACCGTGGTTGCGACCCTGACAAACTTATGGATCAGGTTTTGGAACTTTTTATTGAACTTGGTGCAAACGACGAACAAATTGAATTTAAAACGGTATATGCAAGTGGCAAACAAGGTTGGGCAACACTTGATCCGAACGAACATGGCGATGACATGAAACCTTTGCTTGACACTATTTTGCAGGAAATTCCTGCACCAGAAGGCGAAGAAGACGCCGGTTTGCAAACACTCATCTGCAACATTGACTATGACGAATATATTGGCAGAATTGGCATTGGCAAGGTTGTTCGTGGCCACATAATTGCAGGTCAGCAGGCAGTAATTTGCCATGACGATCAGGCTGTTCCTTGCAAAATTGCAAAACTCTATCAGTTCGAAGGTCTTAAGCGTGTTGAAGTTCAATCTGCATCTATTGGTGACATCGTTGCAGTAAGCGGTATTGAAAACCTTAACATTGGCGAAACAATTTGCGACCCGGAACACGTTGATCCATTGCCATTTGTAAAAATTGACGAACCAACTTTGTCAATGATGTTTATGGTAAACAACAGCCCGTTTGCAGGTCGTGAAGGCAAGTTTGTAACAAGCAGACACCTTCGTGCAAGACTTTTTAAAGAAGTTGAAACAAACGTGAGCATGCGATGCGAAGAAACAGACTCTGCCGACTGCTTTAAAGTATACGGCCGTGGCGAACTTCACCTTTCTATCCTTATTGAAAATATGCGTCGTGAAGGCTTTGAATTTCAGGTTTCACGCCCTAAAGTAATTTTTAAAGAAATTGACGGCAAAAGATATGAACCTATCGAACACCTTGTTATTGACGTGCCAGACCCATACGTTGGTGCCGTTCTTAACAAAATTGGTGGCAGAAAAGGCGAAATGACAAACATGCTTTCTGACGGTCTTGGTAGCACAAGACTTGAGTTTGACATTCCTTCACGTTGCCTCATTGGTTATCGCAGTGAAATGCTCACAGACACAAAAGGCTTTGGCGTTATGAACCATATTCTCAAAGGATACGAGCCATATAAAGGTGACGTAAGCGAACGCAACCGTGGTTCGGTAGTATGTTGGGAAGATGGCACAACAACTGCATACGGTTTGTTTAATGCACAGGAACGAAGCAGATTGTTTATCGGCGCTGGCGTTGAAGTTTATCAGGGTATGGTTGTTGGCGAAAACTCTCGTGAAGAAGATTTAGTTGTTAACGTTTGCAAAAAGAAACAACTCACAAACAACCGTGCAAGTGGCAGTGACGAAGCACTTAAACTCACACCACCTGTGCTCATGAGTCTGGAACAATGTCTTGAATTTATTGCAGACGACGAACTGGTTGAAGTAACACCGGAAAACATTCGTTTGCGCAAAGTTATTCTTTCTAAAGAATTGCGAATGAAAGCATTGAGCCGTGCTAAAAAAGACGGTTAATACACTTAGAAAGTGTCCAAAAGTTTTTATACAATGCTTTTATAAGGCTGACAAATTGTAATGGCATATAAACAGCAAACAAGTAATAAAATAAATCACAGTTAAAAACAAAAAGGCATAACCACAACGGTTATGCCTTTTTTAGTTGTATTTATTTCGTTTAATCGTCGTCTTTTTTAGTTGATCCAACAATGCCACAAATTATGCCACCCACAGGAAAAGCAACCCATGCAGGGTGCCATATTCCCCACACAAAACCACAAAACAAAAATATTGCAAGTGCACCCATCATAATCATGCCACACGCTTTATCCTGCCACGTTTCTTTTTCGGTGCCATCTTTTATATCCCACTGCTTTTTTGTTTTGCCAACGCCAAGCCCTGCAAACACAATGAGCAAAACTGCAACTGCAATCCAGATGAAAAACAACGTCATTGTAAGCAATTCGCTGTGATGACCATGTTCTTCGTTATAGCCAAGCAAAATCATACATGGTGACAAAATGCACATTGACACACCCACTGCCAGAATATATGCATATTTTTGACATATATCTACAAACTCGTCTGGGCAACCTGCTTTGTAGTGATCATATTTCATGCCAAAAGCTATAAACAAAAACACGCCAATTGCCACACAAAGCAACAACAAGCATACAGAAACCCTTTCACTTGCACCAAGCAGTTGTGACAAAAACAAAGTTGCAACGGAAAATATGCACAAAAACACACCTATTTCTATTGCTGCAAAAAACTTTTTTTCAAACTTTTTGCCTTTTTCACTCATTTGCAATTTTTGTTTTGGTTGCTGTTTTTCGTTATTTTCAACCTCGTTGTTTGTTTTGTCATTTTGGTTCTCTTTGCCCTGCACAAGTTCGTCTGCTGTTATGCCCAAAATTTCGCAAAGTGGTTGTATTGCAGAAAACTCAGGAAAAGACTCGCCGTTTTCCCACTTGCTGACAGCTTTATTGCTTATGCCAAGCATTTCGCCAAGTTGTGATTGTGTCAGCCCCTTTTCTTTACGTTTTTTGTATATCAATTCGCCTACAGAATATTTGCTCATAAACTCCTCCTTGTCGTGTGAAGTTTTGTTATAAAAATTTTACAAAAAAGCAGACGTAAATTCAATATAAAATGCAAAACTAAACTTCCAATTTTGTCTACTTTAATTAGAATATGCCTTTTTTGTCACAAAAGATGGCATACCTGCTTGTTTTTTTGCACATTTTTTAAACAAAGTCAATTTTGCAAACCCTATTGAAATGCACAAATATTTTTTATATAATAAAAACAAAAATATAACAAAACGGGTGACCATTATGAAAACAAAAGCCGTGAGAATTTATGGAGTGCACGACCTTCGCCTTGAAGAATTTGATTTGCCACCTATGCAGGATGACGAAATTGTTGCAAAAATAATAACAGACAGTTTGTGTCTTTCTACTTACAAAGTGCAAAATCAGGGTGCAAAACACAAAAAACTGCCTGACGACCTTGAAAACAACCCTGTGATTATGGGGCACGAATTTTGTGGCATAATTGAACAGGTTGGCAAAAAATGGCAACACCTTTATAAACCGGGTGACAAGTTTGTTGCACAGCCAAACCTTGGGCGTGCTGACACCTTTTCGTTGGGATATTCGTTCCCTTACGTTGGTGGCGAAGCAACCAAAGTTGTCATTATGAACGAAGCCATAGAAAAAGGATGTTTGTTGCCATATAAAGGTGAAAGTTTTTTTGAAGGTGCATTGGTAGAACCACTTTCATGCATTGTTGCAGGCTTTAAGGCAAACTTTCATTTGCGTGACAGAAACGACTATGACCACACAATAGGCATAAAAGTTGGTGGCGCAATGGCAATTCTTGGTGGCACTGGCCCTATGGGGAGCCTTGCAATCGACTATGCAATACATGGTGAAAAAAAGCCAAGCATTCTTGTTGTTACAGGCAGCACACCAAGCCGACTTGAACGAAGCAAAATGCTTTATACCGTTGAAGAAGCAGAAAAACACGGCGTAAAACTCCACTATGTTTTAACACCAAAGCAAAGCGACTTTGTAAACGAGTTAAAGGCACTCACACCGGGCGGAAAAGGTTTTGATGATATTTTCCTTATGGTAGCGCAAGAAGACATGGTAACCAAAGCAGAAGCCTTGCTTGCAAATGACGGGTGCCTAAACTTTTTTGCAGGCCCAAGCGACAGCAAATTTAGTTCAACAATCAACTTTTACAACCTGCACTACAACGCAACTCACTTTGTTGGCACAAGCGGGAGCAACACGCAGGATATGAAAGATGCTATCAAATGCATTGAAGACAAAGTTGTTGACCTTGCCAAAATTGCAACGCACGTTATGGGACTCAACGACGTATGCGAAAGCATAAAACAGTTGCCAACCTTGCCAGGTGGCAAAAAGATTGTTTATTCGCAAAAGAATTATCCTATAACAGACGTAACACAGTTTGGCGAAGGAGAAATGGAGCAAAAACTAAAAGCCATTGTAGACAAAAACAACGGCTTGTGGTGTGCAGAAGCAGAAAAAGTATTTTTGCAAATGTGCGAGGATATTTAAAAAATATCCAAAAGAGTAGGCTCGGTATAAAGTAAAGTTGTTAAACAATGCTTTTATATTTGCATATTATTGCAGAGATAAACAAAACCATATATAAAAAACGGGAGGATAATATCCCCCATACTTTTTAATTTTAAAAACAAAAAAGCACGGTAGATATATACCGTGCTTTTAGTTTTGTATTTGTAATGTCATTTGTCAGCACCATAAAAACATTGTATTGTAACTATGCTTTATACAGAGCCTACTATTGCACACTTTTTACTCGAAATAATTTTGTTTACATATCAACACTTATAATATTTTGTTAACATACGTTTTACTCGTGGCAGTATCCACCAGAATAAATAAGCACCATAAAAGCAAAGTACTTTCATAGTGCTTAATACTGAGCTATACTATTGGATACTTTTTAAGTATCAGTTGATGCCTTGTGCTACCATAGCTTCGGCAACTTTCTTGAAACCAGCCATGTTTGCACCTGCAACGAGGTTATAACCAAGACCGTATGCATCGCAAGCATCCAAAATTTGTTTGTGGATAGTTTTCATGATGCCTTTGAGTTTTTCGTCAACTTCTTCAGCAGACCAAGCGAGTCTTTCGCTGTTTTGGCTCATTTCCAAACCAGAAACTGCAACACCACCGGCATTAACAGCTTTGCTTGGTGCAACGAGAACGCCGTTTGCCTGCAAATAAGCCAAAGCTTCGTTTGTTGTTGGCATGTTAGAAACTTCGTTAACAAATTTAATGCCCATTTCTACAATCTTTTTAGCATCTTCAATGCGAATTTCGTTTTGAAGTGCGCAAGGCATATAAACGTCTGCTTTTACGTTGCCCCATGGTTTTTGACCAGGGAAGAATTGAACGCCGAATTTGTCTGCATAGTCTTGAACTCTGTCACGGAGTGATGCGCGCATTTCGAGCATATAGTCGATTTTTTCGCCAGAGATACCATCTGGGTCATATACGTAGCCGTCTGGACCAGAAATAGTAACAACTTTGCCACCGAGTTCTGTAATTTTGCTTACTGCACCCCATGCAACGTTGCCAAAGCCAGACAAAGCAAAAGTTTTGCCTTCGATTGTGTCGCCAAGGTGATCGAAAACTTCTTTAAGGAAGTAAGTAGCACCATAACCTGTTGCTTCTGGGCGAATAAGACTGCCACCATATGACAAGCCTTTGCCTGTGAGAACGCCGTTGTTAAATGCACCAACAATGCGTTTATATTGACCATAGAGATAGCCGATTTCTTTGCCACTAACACCAATGTCACCGGCAGGAACGTCTACGTCTGGACCAATGTGTCTGTAAAGTTCTGTCATGAAAGCCTGGCAGAAACGCATGATTTCGCCTTCGCTGCGACCACGTGGGTTAAAGTCAGAACCACCTTTTGCACCACCCATTGGAAGACCAGTAAGGCTGTTTTTGAAAGTTTGTTCGAAACCCAAAAACTTCATGATACTGATGTTAACTGACGGATGGAAACGCAAGCCACCTTTGTAAGGACCGATTGCGTTGTTAAATTGCACACGATAACCAGTGTTAACTTGTGGTTTGCCGTTGTCGTCAACCCAAGCAACACGGAAAGTAACCTGACGGTCAGGTTCTACCATTCTTTCGAGAATAGCGTTTTTTCTGTAAAGTTCTTCGTTTGCATTAACAGCAGGTTCGATAGAAGTCAAAACCTCTTTAACTGTTTGCAAAAATTCTGTTTCGTTTGGATACTTTGCTTCTACTGAAGCGATAACTTCTGAAACGTAAGACATATATGTACCTCCAAAAAAACAATACGTTTTAAAAAAAATATATTGATTATTAAAAAAATTTTTGATATTACAATTATAAAACTCTGTCGTCAAATGTCAAGGGAAGATATCAAAAAAAACAACAAATTTTGCTTGTTTTTTAACAAAAAAGCACTATTTTGACAAAAAAATAGCATTGTTTACCACCTTTTTTAAAAGCAAAAAACCGTGTCGGTTGACACGGTTTTTTATATAAGATTATTTGACTTATTTCAAGATTTTTGAAACAACGCCTGAACCTACAGTTCTGCCGCCTTCACGGATAGCGAAACGGAGACCTTCTTCGATAGCGATTGGAGTGATAAGTCTGATTGTCAAGTGAGTGTTGTCACCAGGCATTACCATTTCTACGCCAGCGTCGAGTTCGATAGAACCTGTAACGTCAGTTGTACGGAAATAGAATTGTGGTCTGTAACCGTTGAAGAATGGGCTGTGACGACCACCTTCGTCTTTAGTCAATACGTAAACTTGAGCTTCGAATTCAGTGTGTGGTTTGATTGTGCCAGGTTTAGCCAATACTTGACCACGTTGAATTTCGCTTCTTTGGATACCACGGAGAAGTGCACCGATGTTGTCACCAGCGTAAGCTTCGTCGAGGAGTTTACGGAACATTTCAACACCTGTGATAACAGATGTGCTTGGTTTGTCTTGGAGACCTACGATTTCAACTGGATCTTGAACTTTAACTGTACCACGTTCTACTCTACCAGTAGCAACAGTACCACGACCAGTGATTGTGAATACGTCTTCTACAGGCATCAAGAAAGGTTTATCAGTTGCACGTTCTGGAGTTGGGATGTAAGAGTCAACTGCATCCATAAGTTCTTTAACGCAATCGAATTCTGGGCTGTCGATTGATTTGCCTTCTGCAGCAGCGTCGAGAGCTGTTTTAGCAGAACCTTTGATGATTGGAATATCATCGCCAGGGAATTCGTATTTAGAAAGAAGATCTCTAACTTCCATTTCTACGAGTTCGAGAAGTTCTGGATCGTCAACGAGGTCTGTTTTGTTCATGAATACTACGATGTATGGAACACCTACCTGACGAGCAAGCAAGATGTGTTCACGAGTTTGTGGCATTGGACCGTCAGCAGCAGATACTACGAGGATAGCACCGTCCATTTGTGCAGCACCAGTGATCATGTTTTTAACGTAGTCAGCGTGGCCTGGGCAGTCAACGTGTGCGTAGTGACGAGTTTCTGTTTGGTATTCAACGTGAGCAGTGTTGATTGTGATACCTCTTTCTCTTTCTTCTGGTGCTTTGTCGATTTGGTCATAACGCATAGCTTCTGCTTTACCTTGCATAGCCATTGTCATTGTGATAGCAGCAGTAAGAGTTGTTTTACCGTGGTCAACGTGGCCGATAGTACCAATGTTAACGTGTGGTTTGCTTCTGTCAAATTTAGCTTTTGCCATTTTTAATCCCTCCTAAAGAATTAACAAATTAAACAATATATTTGAATTATACAATAAATTTTTAAGTTTGGCTACAAAAATTATTTGCTTTCTTTATTTCTTTCGCCAGAAACTTTTTCCATAATGCTCTTTGGAACTTCTGCATAGTGGCTGAATTGCATTGTGAAGTTACCACGGCCTTGAGTACGGCTTCTGAGGTCAGTTGCATAACCGAACATTTCGCCAAGTGGGATAAATGCGTTTACAACTTGAACACCGTTTCTCAATTCGATGCCGTTGATGTTACCACGGCGTGAGCTTACGTTGCCCATTACATCACCGAGATATTCTTCTGGCATTGTCACTTCAACCTTCATCATAGGTTCGAGCAATACTGGTTTAGCTTTTTTAACGGCTTCTTTAAATGCAAGTGAACCTGCAATTTTAAATGCCATTTCTGATGAGTCTACTTCGTGGTAGCTACCGTCGTATACAGTAACTTTAAAGTCAACGACTTCGTAACCAGCGATTGGACCGTTGAGAGCAGCTTCTTTGATACCGTTGTTGATTGGTTGGATGTATTCTTTTGGAATGCTGCCACCAACTGTTTCATCAACAAATTCGTAACCTTTGCCTGCTTCTTGTGGTTCCATACGGATTTTACAGTGACCGTATTGACCTTTACCACCAGATTGACGAGCGTATTTACCTTCTGCTTCTACAGCGTTACGGATTGTTTCGCGGTAAGAAACTTGTGGGTTACCTACGTTTGCTTCTACTTTGAATTCACGCAACAAACGGTCAACGATGATTTCCAAGTGAAGTTCGCCCATGCCGGCGATGATTGTTTGACCAGTTTCGTGGTCTGTATAAGTTTTGAAAGTTGGGTCTTCTTCTGCAAGTTTTACAAGTGCCATTGTCATTTTTTCCTGACCTTGTTTAGTCTTAGGTTCGATGGCAACTTTGATAACTGGCTCTGGGAAGCTCATTGTTTCAAGACAAACTGGAGATTCAAGTGCACAAAGAGTGTCACCTGTTGTAGTGTCTTTAAGACCTACCAATGCAACGATTTCACCTGCAAATGTTTCTGGAATTTCTTCTCTTTGGTTAGAGTGCATTTGAAGGATACGAGTGATACGTTCTTTTTTGTTTTTAGTTGAGTTGAGAACGTAGCTACCTGATTGCATTGTGCCGCTGTATACACGATAGTAAGCAAGTTTGCCTACGAATGGGTCAGCAACGATTTTGAAAGCAAGACCACAAAGTGGTTCGTTGTCGTCAGATTTTCTGATGATTTCTTTGCTTTCGTCTTTAGGGTCAAAACCAACAACGTGGTCTACGTCGATAGGTGATGGGAGGAAGTCTGTAACAGCGTCAAGCAATTTTTGAACGCCTTTGTTTTTGTATGAAGAACCACAGAGAACTGGGTTGAGTTCCATAGCCAAAACTGCGTCACGGATACCTGCTTTGATTTCAGCTTCGCTGAATTCTTCGCCGTTGAAGAATTTTTCCATCAACACTTCGTCACGACCAGCGATAAATTCGATGAGTTCTGCTCTGCATTGTTGAGCATATTCCATCATGTCTGCTGGGATTTCACCTTCATCAATTACGCTACCAGTTGGATCATTGTAGAAGTAAGCTTTCATTTTTACAAGGTCAACAAGACCTTTGAAAGTTTCTTCTTTACCGATAGGCAATTGAATTGGCATCGCATTTGTTTTGAGACGTTCTCTCATCATGCTAATAACGTTTTCAAAGTTAGCACCATTGATGTCCATCTTGTTAACGTATGCGATACGTGGAACTTTGTATTTTGTAGCTTGGTGCCATACAGTTTCTGATTGTGGTTCTACGCCACCTTTTGCACAGAATACTGCAACTGCACCGTCGAGTACACGCAAAGATCTTTCTACTTCTACTGTAAAGTCTACGTGGCCTGGAGTATCGATAATGTTGATACGATAGTCTTTACCAAGGTCGTTGTTGTGCCAGTTTACAGTAGTTGCAGCAGAGGCAATTGTAATACCTCTTTCTTGTTCTTGGACCATTGAGTCCATTACGGCGCTACCTTCGTGAGTTTCACCGATTTTTCTTGTTTTACCAGAGAAGAACAAGATTCTTTCACTAGTAGTAGTTTTACCAGCGTCGATATGCGCCATGATACCGATGTTACGAACATCTTGAAGTGGATATTTTCTTGGCATATTCTTCTCCTGTGATTACCAACGATAGTGAGCAAATGCTTTGTTTGCTTCTGCCATACGATGCATATCTTCTTTCTTTTTGAAAGCTGAACCAGTTTGGTTGAAAGCATCCATCAATTCGCCTGCAAGTCTTTCTGTCATGAGTTTTTCACCACGTTTTCTTGAGCAAATTGTGATCCAACGGATAGCAAGAGTTTGTCTTCTTTCTGGTCTGATTTCCATTGGTACTTGATAGTTTGCACCACCAACACGACGTGCTTTAACTTCGAGCATTGGCATTACGTTTGCCATAGCTTGGTTGAACACTTCCATTGGGTTTTGGTTCATTTTGTTTTCTATAATTTCAAAAGCGCCATACACAATTTTTTGTGCAGTACCTTTTTTGCCGTCCAACATGATTTGGTTAACAAGTTTTGTTACAACCTTGCTGCCGTACACTGGATCTGGCAAAACATCCCTTTTTGGGACACCGCTTCTTCTTGGCATAATAACCTCCTTAAAAATTTTAATTAAACTTTTGATGGCTAACTCAACGGGCAATATTCACCTGTTTGTATGTGTGCCATACTTCTTCAGGCTTGAGCCCGGAGAACCTTCTGCTTGATAAGCATACTGCAATCAATCGGTTTATACATCCGACTAAATTGAAATATCTTGCTTATTTACCACGTTTTGTGCCGTATTTACTGCGAGATTGCTTTCTGTTAGCAACACCAGTGCTGTCGAGAGCGCCTCTAACAATGTGATAACGTACACCTGGCAAGTCTTTAACCCTGCCGCCTCTTACGAGAACAACGCTGTGCTCTTGCAAGTTGTGACCTTCACCTGGAATGTAGCAAGTACCTTCCATACCGTTTGTACGACGTACTCTGGCAATTTTTCTCAATGCTGAGTTAGGTTTTTTAGGAGAAGTAGTTGTTACGTTAAGGCAAACACCTCTTCTTTGTGGGCAGTTGTCCAAAAGTGGAGTTTTTGATTTGATAACATCTCTTTCTCTACCTTGCCTGATAAGTTGGTTAATTGTTGGCATTTTTTTACCTCCTTTCAATATTGTCGGATGCCTTTTAAGTTGGCATTTTTATATATTGAACCGTTTGCACGGACAATAACTATTTTACGATGCCTATAACAGCACACAAAACCTCTATATTGCAAAGCTTTGCAAACTCTTGCCTTGTGCCACAAATCTCAACCTTTACGTCAAAGTTTTTAATGTGTTCAAGCACCTTTTTTTCAAAGTCTTTTTCGCAATCTGTTGCGAGATAAACCTTTTTAATTTTGTTTTCCAGCAGGTTGCGATTTACCTGTCGCACCCCCGCAACGTGTTTGTTTGCCTTCAAGTCAGCAATCAAATTTTTCATAGCAATCAATTTTACCAAAAACAACGGCCTTGTGTCAAACAATTTAGCCTAAAGGTTTGCAAAAGCTGATGTTTTTATACTGTTTTTGATTTTTTTATTTAAAAAACCTGTATTTTTAAACAGTTGTTTAATAACTTTTCGTTTGTCTGTTTTTGTTTTTAGCGCAAACTACCACTATATCAAAAGTTTATCACATGTCAACGAAAAACACAACAAAAATAAACGTTGTTTTTTATTGATTTGCAAACAAAAAAACAACCGCCCTTTTGACGGTTGTTTTTTGATTTATATTGGTTGATTATTCTGCAATTTCAAAATCTTCAGCACTTTCTGGTGTAGCATATTCTACGTTAGAAAGAACTTCGATATTGCGATATTCTTTAAGACCTGTGCCTGCAGGAATAAGTTTACCGATGATAACGTTTTCTTTAAGACCATGCAAAGTATCTTCTTTGTTGCGGATAGCAGCTTCTGTAAGAACTCTTGATGTTTCCTGGAAGGCTGCAGCAGACAAGAAGCTGTCTGTTGCAAGTGATGCTTTTGTAATACCAAGCAAAGTACGTTTTGCTGCTGCTGGTCTGCCACCGTTTTGCAAAGCTTCCAAGTTTTCGTCGTCAAAACGGAAGATGTCAACAAGTTCGCCTGGGAGCAAGTTTGTGTCACCTGCGTCTTCTACCTTAACTTTGCGGAGCATTTGTTTAACGATAATTTCAACGTGTTTGTCGTTGATAGCAACACCTTGCATGCGATATACAGATTGAACCTCTTTAACGAGATAATCCTGAACGGCTTTAACGCCTTTTGTACGCAACAAATCTTGTGGATATACGCTACCTTCTGTAAGAACTGTACCAGCTTCTACAGTGTCGCCAGCTACAACTTTGAGTCTTGCGTTTTTAGCGATTTGATAGCTCTTAACTTCGCCATTTGGACTTGCAATGATGATTTCGCGTTTGTTTGCTGTTTCTGAAAGTGAAACAACACCGTTAACTTCGCACACCAAAGCAACGCCTTTTGGTTTTCTTGCTTCGAACAACTCTTCGATACGTGGCAAACCTTGTGTAATATCGCCACCAGATGCGACACCACCTGTGTGGAAGGTACGCATTGTAAGCTGAGTACCAGGTTCACCGATAGATTGTGCAGCGATAACGCCAACAGCTTCGCCAAGACCAACAGGCATACTGTTTGCCATGTTTTTGCCGTAGCATTTTGCACAGATACCTTGTTTGCATTTGCAAGTGAGAACAGAACGGATATATACCTTGTCGATACCTGCTTTTGCAATTGCGATAGCCTGGTCTTCTGTAATCATAGTGTCAGCCTCTACAAGCACTTCGCCTGTTTGTGGGTGAACGATTTGATCTATTGACCATCTGCCAGTGATGCGATCTTCGAGTTTTTCGATAATTTCATCTTTAGTGTTGCCAGTGATTGCCTGAACCCAAACACCTTGTGGGCGTGAGCCTGCAGAACAGTCGTCTTCACGAACGATAACGTCTTGACTGACGTCTACGAGACGACGTGTGAGGTAACCAGAGTCGGCAGTTTTGAGGGCTGTATCGGCAAGACCTTTACGGCTACCGTGTGATGAAATAAAGTATTCCAAAACAGACAAACCTTCGCGGAAGCAAGCTTTAACAGGCAACTCGATTGTTTTACCTTTTGGATCGGCCATCAAACCACGCATACCAGACAACTGACGAATTTGCTTCATGCTACCACGGGCACCAGAGTGAGCCATCATCCAGATTGGGTTGAATTTTGACAAAGTGCCTTCCAACTTTTTAGTAACGTCTTCTGTTGCTTTGTCCCAGATACCTACAACTTGTTTGTATCTTTCGTCGTCTGTAATGAAGCCTTGTTCAAACATATCTTCTACCTGAACGACTTTTTCTTCTGCTTCTTTGATGATGCCTGCTTTTTCTGGTGGAATGTGCATATCGAATACGCTTGTAGTGATAGCACCCACAGTAGAATATTTGTAACCCAAAGCTTTGATTTCATCCAACAACTCTGCTGTTGCTGTTGTGCCTTTGAGTTTAAAACATCTTTCGATAATATTGCCAAGTTGCTTTTTAGCAACGAGGAAGTTGATTTCATATTTAAGTGCATCTTCTTTAGTTTTTCTTTCTACAAAACCAAGGTCTTGTGGAATAGCTTTGTTAAAGAGAATGCGACCAACTGTTGTTTCTACAATGCCAGAAACTTTTTCGCCTTCAAACTCTCTTTCAACCCTAACGTTGATGATAGCTTGCAATTCGATTTCACCAACCTGATAAGCCATGATAGCTTCGTCTTCGTCTTTAAAGCATTTGCCTGAAAGAACGTGTTGACCAGCAACAACCATATCACCGTCTTTAACGAGGATTTTGCGAGCGCCTTCGAGTTGGTATGCTCTTGATTCGCTGTCGTTGCGAATGATAACTTCTACTTTACCTTCGCTTGCAACGATAGATGCAACACCATCGATTTGTGATGCGATTGGGCCACCTTTTG
>JAFVQA010000131.1 GCA_017505015.1 Clostridia bacterium | reverse complement strand
GTTGTTGAAATTCAGGGCGAGGGTATAATGAAACTTTCTGCAATGGAAAAATTCAACAAAAATCACCCGGAAGAACAACTTAAAAATGCCAGAAACGGTGTTGCTGGGGCAATAAGAAATCTTGACCCTAAAATTACGGCAGAACGAAACTTATCGCTCATTTTATACGCTGTTGGTTATAGTGTAAATAAAAAATTTGCAGGTCAACGTGAAATAGTAGAATTTTTAAAACAAAACAAATTTGAAACTAATGCATATTTTGCAGTTGTTAAAGAGTTTGAAGATATTAAAAAATGCATTAAAGATATAGAATCAAAAAGAAGTTCGTTAGACTTTTTGATTGACGGGGTTGTTATAAAGGTAGAGCAAAGTTATATTCGTGATGAACTTGGATATACAAGCAAATTTCCTAAATGGGCAATTGCCTATAAATTCGAGGCAGAACAAGCTATAACAACTCTAGAAAAAGTAGAATGGCAGGTTGGACGAACAGGAAAACTCACACCTATTGGCATTATGGATCCAGTAGAACTTTGTGGTGCTACCGTAAGACGTGCCACGTTGAATAACTTTGGTGATATAATAAGAAAAGACTTGAAAGTTGGCTCAAAAATGATTGTTCGCAGATCAAATGATGTTATTCCTGAAGTTTTGTCTGTGGTTGAACATTTTGAACATAGTGTAGATATCGAAAAACCACAATTTTGTCCTGCATGTGGCAGTGAACTTATAGAGTGGGGTGCTCATATTTTTTGCAGAAATTCACTCAATTGCAAACCTCAAATTGTGCTCAAACTCGTGCATTTTTGTTCTAAAAATGCGTGTGATATCGAAGGTATATCAATAAAAACTGCAGATGCGTTATATGAAGTGCTTGGAATAAACAATATTGCTCAACTTTTTGACCTCACTGCAGAAGATTTGTATAAACTCGACAAATTTAAAGAAAAAAAGGTTGCAAATGTGCTTGAAGCAATAGAAAAAAGCAAAAAAGTTTCGCTTGAAGGTCTTATTTTTGCATTGGGTATTGAAAATATTGGTCAAAAAACCGCAAAAGATCTGGCAAGCAAATTCGAAAATCTTGAAAATTTGTCAAAAGCAAGTGTCGAAGAACTCGTTCAAATGCAGGATATCGGTGAAATCGTTGCACAAAGCATAGTTGAGTTTTTTGCAAATCAAGCAAATATATATACGATAAACAAGTTGAAAGAAAAAGGTATTGATCCACAATTTAAAAAACAAACTGGTATTTTTAGTGGTAAAAAGGTTGTTTTGACAGGCAGCCTTGAAGTTTATACAAGAGGGCAAGCAACGGCGCTTATAGAAAGCATGGGGGGCGAGGTTCAGTCTTCTGTAAGCAAAACGACAACTCTTGTTATAGCTGGTGAAAAAGCTGGTAGCAAAAAGGCAAAAGCAGAAAAACTAGGTATAGAAATCTGGGATGAAAACAGATTTGCTCAAGAAATAAAAAATGCCTGATATGTTGAAATTATCTGCTAAATATGTTAAAATTATAGTTCGATAACGAGGGAAAATATTATGTTTAGTATGACTGGCTATGGAAAGGCTTGCAAAAATATAGAAGGCAGAGAACTTACTATTGAATTGAAAGCAGTAAACCATAGATTTTTAGATTTAAATATCAAAATGCCACGTATTTTTAATGCTTTTGAAGATTTGTTGAGAAAAATAATTTCTGGAAAAATTTCTCGTGGTCATGTTGACGTTTACGTTAACTTTATGGATAAAAGTGAAAGAGAAAAATCTGTTCAGATAGATGTTGGTCTTGCAAAAGGTTATGTAATTGCATCACAAAAACTCAACGAACAATTTAATTTGACAGATGATTTTACTTTGACTTCACTTATGCGCACTCCAGATGTTTTAAAGGTTGTTGCAGAAGATGACGACGAAAATTTGCTTCGTCAATTAATTGAACAAACTGCAAACGAAGCATGTGACAATCTCAATAAAATGAGAGAGTTTGAAGGTGCAAAAATAAAAGCAGATTTGATAGCAAGAATTGACAACGTAGAAACTTTTTGGGGTCAAATAAAACAACAGGCTCCAATAGTTGCAAAAGATTATGCAGAAAAGTTGAAAATTCGCATAAGCGAAGCTTTGGCAGACGTTAAATATGACGAAGCTAAATTTTTAAATGAAGTTGCATTTTTTGTAGATAAGTCTAACGTGGATGAAGAAATTGCAAGATTGGGTAGTCATATTGCTCATTTCAGAGGCATTGTTGAAGAAGAAAATGCCGGCAAAAAGCTGGATTTTCTTGTGCAGGAACTCAATCGCGAAACAAATACAATTTGTTCTAAATCTAACAATGCAGAACTTACTACAATTGGTCTTGCATTGAAAAATGAAATTGAAAAGATAAGAGAACAAGTGCAAAATGCAGAATAAAATCAGAGGTGTTTATGCAAGGTAAACTTTATATTTTATCTGGACCATCAGGAGCAGGCAAAGGAACAGTTTGCAAACAACTGCTTGCGCAAAACCCTGACATCGTGTTGTCTGTGTCTATGACAACAAGACAACCACGCGAAGGAGAAATTGACGGAATAAGTTATTTTTTCGTTGATAAACAAACATTTTTGAATATTAAACAACAAGGGGGCTTTTTGGAATGTGCTCAACACTTTGACAATCACTATGGAACACCAAAAGCTTTCGTAGAAAAAAATCTGCAACAAGGCAAAGACGTTTTGTTGGAGATTGAACCTGTTGGGGCATTGCAGGTTAAAGAAAAAATGCCAGAAAGTGTGCTTGTGTTTTTAAATGTGCCATCTAAAGAGGTTTTGCTTGAAAGACTTAAAGGTCGTGGCAGTGAAACAGAAGAAACCATCAAAAAACGTATGGCAAAGGCAGAAATTGAACTTGGTCAGATTGACAAATATGATTTTGTCGTTGTAAATGACCTTGTAGAAAATGCCGTAAGACAAATAGAAAGTATTATGGGGAGGAAATAACTATGGTAACAAAACCACCTATTGATGAACTTACACAAATTGCTGGCAACAAATACATTTTGTGCTGTGCTGTAACAAAAAGAGCAAAACAACTCGATCAAATGCAGGCAAATGACGAAATTTCTACAAACGTAAAAACAATTTCTTTTGCAGCAGAAGAGTTGTATGATGGAAAAATTGTATTGAGTAAAGAATAATTATGAAAAACGTAGTTTTGGGAGTAACTGGCGGTATTGCCTGTTATAAATCTTGTGAAATTGTGTCAAGACTTAAAAAATTGGGTTTTGACGTAGACGTAATAATGACACAACATGCTTGCGAATTTGTTCAACCACTTACTTTTGAAACACTTTCGTAAAGACTTCCGTATTCAAAAATCCTTATTGGCGCCAAACTGGTAGAAGTATTGTCGCTTATGATGCGACACTTTGACATTGCAGAAAAAAGCAATGTGAAGATGGGTAGTGACATGTACCGAG
>JAFVQA010000130.1 GCA_017505015.1 Clostridia bacterium | reverse complement strand
TTTGTTCAAAAGCAAAAAGTAAAAATCCAAAATGTTTGTTTTTTTGTGACGGCGTTCAATCATTTTGTAAAATAAATGCAAATGTCAAAAATCTTGGCATAGATTTTTATTCTATGAGTGCACATAAAATTCATGGCCCAAAAGGTGTTGGCGCTTTGTATATTTCAAAACACATAAACATAAATCCAATTATTTTTGGTGGTGGACAAGAAAACAAACTTCGTTCTGGCACAGAAAACGTTGCTGGAATAATTGGATTTGGCAAGGCTGCAGAAATTGCAAACAGCTTGATTTCGCAAAATAATGCCAATTATATGCAGTTTAAAGACATTTTAAAAGATACTATTTCTAACATAGTAGATAATTTTGAAGAAATTTCCACAGAAAATGGTGCACCTAACATATTTACGCTTGCTTTTAAAAACATAAAGTCCGAGGTTGTCTTGCACATGCTTGAACCAAAAGGCTTTTTTGTTGGCAATGGTTCTGCCTGCAGCTCAAAACAACTTTACAGCAGACTCGCTACGGAACTCAACCTGCCAAAAGAATATGCCGAGGGCATAATTCGCATTTGTTTCAGCAAATTTAATACACAAAAAGACGTTCAAGAACTTGGCGAAACACTTGCAAACACAGTAAAAACTTTAAGAAAAATAATGGGAGTAAAATAATGGGAAAAGCCATAATTTTGAGATATTCAGAAATTCACCTTAAAGGCAACAACAGAAACTTTTTTGAAAGTTTGCTTATTGAAAACGTAAAAAATGCATTGAGTAAATATGCGTTTGATTTTAAAAAGACTTATGGCAGATACGTTATTTCAAACTATGACCAAAGTCAAGAAGAAAGCATTATAGATAAACTCACAAAAGTTTTCGGTTTGCATTCTATCAGCCCAGCTTTTGTTGTAGACAATGATCTTGACAAAATAACAGAGGCAGCATTGCAACTTGGCGTTACAGAGGGCACTTTTAAAGTAGAATGTAACAGGGCAGACAAAACTTTCCCAATGAAATCATTTGAGGTTGCTGCAGAAATTGGTGGAAGATTGCTCTCAAAATATCACAAACTTGTTGTAGACATTCATAATCCACAACAAATAGTTAATATTGACATGAGAGAAAACAAAAAATCTTTTGTTTTCATCAAAAACATTCCTGCTGCAGGTGGTTTGCCTGTTGGTTGCAGTGGAAAAGGTCTTTTGCTTTTGTCAGGTGGCATCGACAGCCCGGTTGCAGGCTATATGATGGCAAAACGTGGCATGAAAATTTCTTCAATTCACTTCCACAGCTATCCTTTCACAAGCGACCAGGCAAGAGAAAAGGTAATGACCCTTGCAAAAGAACTCACAGATTATACAGGAAAAATGGACGTTTACGTTGTTCCGTTTACTGACATTCAAATAAAAATTCACGAAGAATGTCCCGAAGAGTTTATGATAACAATTATGCGTCGCTTTATGATGCGAATTTCTCAAAAAATCGCTCAAAAAATTGGTGCAGGCGCACTCATCACAGGTGAAAGTCTTGGTCAGGTTGCAAGCCAAACGTTAGAAAGCATAAACACAACAAACAGCGTTGCAACAATGCCAGTGTTCAGACCACTCATCGGTTTTGACAAAATGGATATTATCGAAATTTCTCACAAAATCGGTACTTATCAAACGTCAATTTTGCCATATGAAGATTGTTGCACAGTGTTCTTACCAAAACACCCTGTAACAAAACCAAAACTTCACATAATTGAAAGGGCAGAACAAAAACTCAATATAGACGAACTCATTGAACAAGCAATTGAAAATATCGAACTCGTTCAACTTTAATAAAAAACAACAAAAAAGCCACTCGCAAGAGTGGCTTTTATTTATCCATATTTAAATTTTTTAAACTTAAATAACAGTCGATCAAAGATATTATTAAAATCTTCTTTTTTATCGTTTTTTTGTGATTTTACTATTCTGTCAGAAATTTCTTTTGGTACATTGTATATTGAAAAATATTCCTCAAAAACTTCATTTGATGGCAAAAAATTGTTTGCTATTGCAATTTTACCTTTTTTTAACATGACTTTGTCTATTTTTATTTTCACAACAGAATCAGGTTGCCTAAATTTCAGAGGTTTATTGTTTGCATATATTTTGTTGTAATAACTTTTTGCCATATCAACCGGCAAAGTTGAGCCGTTTATTCCAGATGCAAGCAAATCGTCATAATCTGCAAAAGTCCAAAAAACGGTGGTATCTTTTGTTGCAGGCTCCGACTTTCCCGCAAGGAATAT
>JAFVQA010000020.1 GCA_017505015.1 Clostridia bacterium | reverse complement strand
TAGATGCCAGATATTCTGCTACTTTTATTGCTGCTTTCAATGTGCAACCAGGGTGCGAAGAAATGAGATATGGCACAAGATATTGCTTTTTGTCATAGTGCTCGTTGAGTTTGTCGTATTTTTCTTTAAAGTTTTTATATACAGAAAAAGACGGTTTGTTCATAAGCTTAAGCACAGAATCTTCGGTGTGCTCTGGAGCAACTTTAAGCTGACCACTTATATGATGTTTGATGATTTCACGCAAAAACTCGTCGTTTTTGTCCATCATTAAATAATCGAATCTTATACCACTGCGTATAAACACCTTTTTTATGCCTTTTATTTCTCTCAAGGCACGCAAAAGATGCAAATATTCTTTATGATCAACCTTTAGGTTTTTGCACGGATTAAAACCTATGCACAATTTGTCTTTACATGCACCATGTTTGCATTGTTTTTCACATGCAGGGTCACGAAAGTTTGCAGTAGGTCCGCCAACATCGTGAATATAACCTTTAAAATCTTTGTCTTTTGTAAACTCCGTTGCTTCGTCAATAATGTTTTGCTCACTGCGTTTTTGAACGATTCTGCCCTGATGATAAGTCAATGCACAATAACTGCAAGAGCCAAAACAACCACGAACTGAAGTAAGGCTGTATTTAACTTCTGTTATAGCAGGAACACCCTCTTTATACATTGGGTGATAAGTGCGTTCATAAGGCAAAGAATAAACTGCATCCATTTCTTCAACAGAAAGTGGATATTGCGGTTTGTTTTGCACAAGCAAGATATCTTTGTGTTTTTGCAACAAAATTTTAGAGTTATATGGGTCTACGTTTTTGCTTTGAATGTTAAAAGCCTGAACGTATTTTATTTTGTCCCCCTTTACTTCTTCAAAAGAAGGGCAATATATCGCCTCGCCACTTTCGATATCTGCCTTTAATCTTTTTGACAAGTTGTCGAAAGTTGACAAATAAGCAGTGCCACGCACGTCTTTTATGTTTTTTAAATTAACGCCCTTTGCCACAAGTGCCAAAATGTCTTTAAAAGGTTTTTCGCCCATGCCGTATACAAGTAAATCTGCACCAGAATCAAGCAAAATACTTGGCATAACTGTGTTTGACCAATAGTCATAGTGTGCAAAACGACGCAGACTTGCCTCGATGCCACCAATTATAACAGGCACGTTTGGAAAAAGTTGTTTGAGTTTTTTGCTGTAAACAATGGTTGCACGGTCTGGCCTCATGCCAACCTTGCCACCCTCAGAATATTCGTCTTTGTCTCTTTTTCGTTTTGCTACGGTATAGTTGTTTACCATGCTATCTACAACGCCACCACTTATCAAAAAGCCGTGTTTAGGTTCGCCCAAACGTTTATAGTCGCTGTCTTTTAATGGTTGTGCAATAATTCCAACAGAAAAACCGAGACTTTGAATATATCTGCTGATAATTGCATGACCAAAAGACGGATGATCAACATAGGCATCTGCCGAAATCAAAACAAAATCTAATTGACCTTCGAACTCTTGTTTAGAAACTGGTAAAAACATTTTTTCTCCATAGCAAACACAAACGTCTGCAAAAAACACAAATTTTTATGCTAACATTATACATCAATATCAACGCATTTTCAACAGGTTAAAGTCAAAATAAAAAAGGTCGACGTGTAGTCGACCTTTAATGTGGTACACCATCAGGGACTCGTAAGGAACGAAGTGACGGAATAGCAAATTTGTGCTCTTTCACAATGTGGCAAACACACGTTTTACTCGTGGACATTGCCTTTTGCAAGTCTTATGCTATTTGCACACAAATCGCGTCACCCAAGGGTGAGAGTCCAAACAGAACTAAATAAAAAAGGTCGACAACTGTCGACCTTTAATGTGGTACACCATC
>JAFVQA010000129.1 GCA_017505015.1 Clostridia bacterium | reverse complement strand
TTGGATGCAGCTTGGAAAACACTCAACGTTTCATCAATATTCACACAAGGTTTCTGGTGGAATGCCCCTGGTTCTGGCTCACATGCAGCACACGGCATCAACTGGGAAACTATTTTGTTTATCGCAGGCATGATGGTAATGGTAGAAGGCATGGCAGAAGCTGGCTTCTTCCGTTGGTTGTGTATGACACTTGCAAAAATGGTAAAATTTAAAGTTGTGCCAATTTTCCTTGTATTCATGATCATGTCAGCAATTTTGGCTATGTTTATCGACAGCATTACAGTTATTTTGTTCCTTGCTGCCGTAACGGTAGAACTTGCTCAGTTGCTCAAGTTTAACCCAATTCCAATGATTTTGGCAGAAATTTTCTGTGCAAACCTTGGTGGTTCTGCAACAATGTGCGGTGACCCACCAAACATCATCATCGGCACATCTTTGGGTTACAGCTTTGCAGACTTTATTACAAACACAGGTTTGATTGCTGCTATTTCTTTGGTAGTTATCGTTATTTACTTCTTCTTTGTTTTCCGCAAACAACTCAAAGGTGGCGTAAAACCAGAAGACCTCGATATGTCTAAAGTAAGCACTAAAATCGAAAACAAACTTTCTTTCGGTCTTAACACTGCAATCTTTCTTTTGGCAGTAGTGTTGCTCGTTACACACGCTAACACTGGTCTTACAGTTGCAACAATCGGTATCGGCATTGCAATTTTGACACTTTTGGCATCACCAAAAGACATGCTCAAATTGCTTAAAAAAGTTGACTACAAAACTTTGTTGTTCTTTATCGGCTTGTTCGTAGTAGTAGGCGGTCTGGAAGAAACAAAAGTTCTTGTTTTGATTGCCGATGCTATCAAAGTGGTTTGTGGTGACAACCTTATGCTTATGGTTGCAATCATCATTTGGGTTTCTGCTGTTGCAAGCTCATTTATTGACAATATTCCATTTGCTGCAACAATGATTCCTGTTATCACAGCTCTTGCAGGTCCTGGTATTCCACTTGACACATTGTCATGGTCACTTGCAGTTGGTACAGACATCGGTGGCAACGCAACACCAATCGGTGCGTCTGCAAACGTTGTAGGCATGTCAGTTTGTGCAAAATCTGGTCACCCAATCGGTTGGGGCAAATATTGCAAATATATGGTTCCTGCAACACTCATCGTGTTGTCAATTGCAACAGGTATCATCTGGTTCAGATATTGCTAATGAATAGATAGAGGTAAAAATTATGGAACAAAAAGATTTACAATTTGTAAACCCACCAATGCCAAAAATCGAAAAACAAGTTATCATTTCAATTGGTCGTGAATTTGGTTCAGGTGGTCGTGAAATAGCACAACGCATTGCAAAAACTTTCAACTTGCCTTTGTATGATCACAACATTTTGCGCGAAGTTTCTGCAGAAAAAGGCGTTGACGTAAAAGAATTTGCACCTTATGACGAAATTCCACAAAAAGGTGTATTCTATCGCACAGTAAAAGGTTACAGCAACTCTCCAGAAAAAAACATTGCTTATATGCAATTTGATTTTCTCAGAGCAAAAGCAGATTCTGGCGAATCTTTCGTTGTAGTTGGCCGTTGTGCAGAAGAAGTTCTCAAACATAACCCAGGTCTCATCACAATCTTTATCCTTGCAGATATGGATAAAAAGGTTGAACGTATCATGAAAAGATACAACCTTGACGATCCACGCAAAACTTACGAAGCTATTCTTAAACAGGATAAAAAACGTAAGCAATATCACAACTATTTCTGCGAAGGCAAATGGGGCGATTCACGCAACTACGAATTTTCTATCAACTGCAGCAAACTTGGTATTGACGAAACTACAGAAGCTTTGATAAGATACCTTAAAGTTCGCATTGCAAACCTTCAAAAATAATTGCAAAAACAAGTTTTTAGAGTATAATAAAGGGCAAAAGAATTTCTTTTGCTCTTTTTTATTTGGTTTATTGGAGTTTTTATGATAGGACTTGGCACAATTATAAATACAGCCGGCATTATTGCGGGTGGCATATTTGGCGTTCTTTTTCGCAAGTTGCTTAAACAAAGGGTGCAGGATACTTTGCGTATGGCAGTTGGTGTTGCCGTTTTATTTATTGGCATAAGCGGTGCGTTAGAGGGCATTTTGGTGGTCAACGACGGTGCGGTTGAAACACAACACGTTTTGCTTGTGGTTGTTTGCATGGCTCTTGGTGGTTTGGTTGGAGAACTTATAAATATAGACGGTGGCTTTGAAAAATTTGGCGTATGGTTGCAAAAAAAATCAGGCAGCACTGGTGACAACAAATTTGTAGAAGGTTTTGTCATGACTTCTTTCACAGTGTGCATTGGTGCAATGGCAATCGTTGGTGCGATAGAAGAGGGCATTACAGGCGACTATACGATTTTGCTCACAAAAACTATTTTAGACGTTATCACTGTTTCAATCATGACGGCATCTTTGGGCAAAGGTTGTGTGTTTTCTGCAATACCTGTGTTTGTGTTGCAATATGGTGTAACTTTGCTTGCAAGTCTGCTTGTTCCTGTGTTTACGCCATCGGCTCTCACAAACTTGTCAGTGGTTGGCAACGTGCTTATTTTCTGCGTTGGTCTAAACCTTGTATGGGGCAACAAAGTGCGCGTTGCAAACTTTTTGCCGGCAATAGTTTTTGCAGTTGTATCAGCATTTTTGCCACTTGGTCTTTAATTTTAAATTTACCCTTCGGTATAAACCGAAGGGTTTTTTATTGAAATCAAGGGTATAATTTGCTATAATAAAAAAATGGATCAAACGGTAACAAAAAAACAAAACATACTTGGCACGGCACCAATTGGCGGACTTATTCGCAAGTTTGCAATTCCGTCAATCATCAGTTTGTTAATAAATGCTATATATAACATGACTGACCAGATTTTTATAGGCAACGTGGTTGGCATGATAGGCAATGCTGCAACAAACGTGGCTTTTCCGTCAGTTACTTTTACTGGCGCGTTTGCTCAACTTGCAGGCATAGGTACAGCAGCAGGCTTTAATATGTGCATGGGTGCAAAAAACGAAGACGAGGCAAAACAATACGTGGGCACAGGGCTTGCTCTTATGGGGTTGCTTGGCTTGTTTATTTTGGCTGTGGTGCTTGTGTTTAAAATGCCGATTCTTCGGTTGTGTGGCGCTACAGACAGCATAATGCCGTATGCCGACAGTTATCTTGGTATAACGGCATTTGGGTATCCGTTGTTTTTATTTACAATGGCATCAAGTGTGCTTATTCGTGCGGATGGCAGCCCGAAATATTCTATGTCATGCATGATCAGTGGTGCTGTAGTAAACGTTTTTTTGGACTGGTTGTTTATGTATCCACTTGGCATGGGCATAAAGGGTGCGGCAATTGCAACTGTTTGTGGTCAGGCAATTTCTTTTGCAATGTGCTTTTGCTATTTTTTCAGGTTTAAGGCATTTAAAATAACTTTTGGCTTGCTAAAACCAAAGCTGTCACGAGTGTTTGCAATTTCAAAACTTGGTGCATCAAACTGCCTCAACCATGCTTTAATGATGTTTGTAAATATCATTCTTAACAACACGTTGTCATATTATGGTGGTTTGTCAATTTATGGCACAGACATTCCTTTGGCCGTGTCTGGCGTTCTTGCAAAACTTAATATGATACTTATGTCTGTATCAGTTGGTCTTGCACATGGTTGCCAGCCAATTTTCAGTTTTAACAAGGGCGCAAAAAAATATGACAGAGTAAAAAAGGCATACGTTACAGCTATCAAGGCAGTTGCCGTGGTTGGCATTGTTGCATTTGCATTGTTTCAGCTTTTCCCACGGCAAATCACGGGCATTTTTGGTGAAGGAAGCGAGTTGTATTTTGATTTTGCCGAAAAATATATACGTATATATATGATGATGGTGCTTGTAATTGGTGTTCAGCCACTTACAACAAACTATTTTACAAGCACAGGTTGCGTAAAACAAGGCATATTTTTATCTCTCACAAGACAAGGTCTGTTTTTAATTCCGTTGCTTGTTTTGTTGCCAATTTCTTTTGGTATTGACGGTGCTTTGTGGGCTGCTCCAATAGCAGACGCGATTACTTTCGTCGTTTCAATAACACTTGTTTACCGCAGTTTTAAAAATCTTAATAAACTTCAAAAACAAAACTGCTGTAAAACTGTTGATTGACATACTGTTTTGATATACAATAAACAAAAATATTTCAAGGAGAAAGGTTATGTGGATTATGTTTGCAGTAGGCTCTGCCGTGTTTGCAGGTCTTACTTCAATTCTCGCAAAATGTGGCATAAAAAACACAGACAGTGACGTTGCAACTGCAATACGTACTATCGTTGTTCTGATTTTTGCATGGATAATGGTATTTATCGTTGGTTCGGCAAACACAATAAGCACAGTTTCGACAAAAACGCTTGTCTTTTTGGTGTTGTCTGGCCTTGCAACTGGTGGTTCATGGCTTTGCTATTTCAAGGCTTTGCAACTTGGCAACGTAAACAAAGTTGTTCCTGTTGACAAATCAAGCATTGTTCTCACAATTTTGCTTGCATTCATCTTTTTGGGCGAACCTATCAGTTTGTGGAGTGGTATTGGCCTTGTTGGCATAGCAGTCGGCACTTTCATGATGATAGAAAAGAAAGACGTTGTTAACAAGCAAGAGGGCAAGGGTTGGTTTATATATGCAATTTTAGCAGCTGTTTTTGCCAGCCTTACTTCAATCCTTGGCAAAATTGGCATAGAGGGCATCGAGTCTAACCTTGGTACTGCAATCCGTACTGCAGTTGTCCTCGTTATGGCATGGGTTGTTGTTTTTACAAAAGGCAAACAAAAACAAGTAAAAAACGTGTCTAAAAAAGAATTGCTTTTTATTTTGCTTTCTGGCCTTGCAACGGGTGGCTCATGGCTTTGCTATTACAAAGCATTGCACGACGGTCTTGCAAGTGTAGTTGTGCCTATCGACAAACTTAGCATTATCGTTTCAATTTTGTTTTCTTACATCGTGTTTAAAGAAAAACTTTCTAAAAAGGCATTTTTTGGTCTTTGCATAAACGTTCTTGGCACTCTGGCAATGGTTGTGCCTACCGTGTTTGGCATTTAACGCAAAAAAACAAAAGCACTCTCAAACGAGAGTGCTTTTTTGTTACGTTTATTTTATTTCAGATTCAAAATCTTCAAAAAGGTTGTCGTTTGGTTTAAGGTTGTCAAACTCGTCGTTTTTGTCGTCAACCTTTCGTTTTAACAAACTCATTTTTGTATCTAACTGTGCGCTCAAAACTGCACATTCATAAAGTTCGTCTTGCATATCCTGGCTGAACTCAAAATTCTTTTTATATTTAAGTTTGTGTTCCAAACTTGCCCAGCAGTCCATAGCAATTGTGCGCAGTTGAATTTCTACCTTCATTGGTCGCTTGTCTTCTGCCAGAAAAATTGGCAATTCGATAATTAGGTGCAAACTGCGATATCCGTTTGGTTTTGGGTGTTGAATATAGTCTTTTGCGTTAATGAGTTTTACGTCGTCTTGTTTTAACAATGCGTTTGCTATTGTATAAACGTCTTCTGTAAAAGAGCAAATTACCCTTATGCCTGCAATGTCGTTAAGGTTTTCTTCAATGCTTTCAAGGGTCACCGGCAGATTTTTTCGTTTTAGTTTTCCAAAAATGCTGTCAATGCCTTTCAGTCGTGTTTTTATTGATTCAATTGGGTTGCGTGAATATTTTATGCTGTATTCTTCGTTGAGCACGTTGAGTTTTGTTTCAACTTCCATTATTGCACAACGATAATACGCCATAAGTGTTTCGATATCACGCATTTTTTCTTTGACTTTGTTTATCATTCGTTCGCCAAAAGCCATTGGCAGGTTTTTGTTTTTCATAGCCACCTCTTAAGTCTTTCCACACACAAAAAGGGCTTGTCCTATAAAAATCATACAACAGTTAAAATTTGTTGTCAACTGCAAAAAATTAGCGATTGTCAAACTCATTTTGTTGTTGTTTTTGCGTTGTTTGTGGTATACTGTCACGGTAGTTATGAATTATCTTGCATTTGATATTGAGGCGGCAAACGGATATAACCCTGCAAGTATATGTTCGGTTGGCATTGTTGTCGCAGATGAAAATTTTAATATACTTCGCAAACAAAATTTGTGGATAAACCCAAAGTCTAAATATAACCTTAACGGCACTCGCCCAAACGTTGGTATAGATTTGCATTTGGACAAAGAACTTATAGAAAGGTCGCCTGATTTTTCTGAACGTTACGACGAAATTGCCTCTTTGCTTAAAGACAAAAACACTCTCGTTTTGGGGCATGCGGTGGACAGCGACGTGCGTATGCTCAACGCTGCCTGCAAAAAATATAAATTGCCTTGCATAGAGTTTAGGTTTATTTGCTCACAGCTGTTATACAAATGTTTTAAAGATGACAAAAACGTTATGGGGCTTGACAAAATTGCAACAGAACTTGGCTTGCACTTTACGCAGCATTTTTCCGACGAAGATGCCATGATGTCACTTTATACTCTGCAATATCTTTGTCAGCAAACTGGTCTTGACGTAAACGGCTTGATGGAAAAATATAACGTGCGCTGGGGCGAAAACAAAAATTTTGAAATTACAAGACCTGTTACACTTACTGGGCAAATAAGCAAAAAAAAGGTGACGCAAACTGCGGTTGAAAACATTCGCAAATATATTTCGTCACTCAAAAAAGTGAGATATGGCAAAAACACCAACCTTAAAAACAGAGTTGTTGCAGTTTCACGCGATATCGAAATTGCAGATGAATGCGTGTGGAAGCCTGTTATTCAAAAAATTGCGTTGAGTGGTGGCGAATATACTGCAAAAATTGGCAAGTGCGATTTGTATATTTCAACACAAAACACAAGCGACTCGTCAATTGCCCGTGAAAAATATCTTGGCACAAGGGTAGAAAAAGGCGAACAAATTCAAGTGATTGATATAAATGAATTTTTAAAAGACTAAAGGAGAAAAGTTATGAACAAACAATTGGCTAAACAAATGTTTATGCAGGGATATAGTTGCTCACAGGCTGTTGCATGTGCTTTTGCAGATGAATGTGGCATGACGGTTGACCAACTTAAAAAAGCGGCTATTGCTTTTGGTGGTGGCTTTGTTCATCAGCATTCTCTTTGCGGTGCTCTCACAGGCGGAGCACTTGTTGCAGGTATTATCAAAGGTGGCACAGAACCAAAATCAAAAATGGATTTTGCAATTACTTTTGAATGGGTTGTAGACGATTTCGTTAAAAAACACGGCAGTTTGTTTTGCAGTGACCTTGCAGAAGACAAGGCAAAACTCTTTGAAAAAGCAGACCTTTCGGTTGCGACTGAACAAGAATATAAAGAAAGACCTTGCCTTTCACTCGTTATGTCAGTTATAGACATGGTTGCCGACTATATCAGCAAATAATTCAATAAAAAAATTTCTCAATCGGTTGTTCACTTTTGTTTGACACAACCGATTGTTTTTGCTAAACTAATTGCACTAAAAAAATAAAGGATCTAAAGATGCAATATTTAAAAGATACAGTAAGAGACAAAATATATGCTGCTGCGATAGAAGAATTTAAAAATTTTGGTTATCAAGAGGCCTCAATTCGCAACATTGCAACAAATGCAGGAATTTCTCTTGGCAATATTTACAGATATTATCAAAACAAAGAGGCTTTGTATATAGCAGTTGTTCAACCACTTATGGAAAGTGTTAAAGAATTTGTAGAAACAAAGTTTTTTGTAGATGGAGCCAGCCTTAAAGAAGTTGCAGGTTTTGTTGTTGAATTTATGGATCAGCACGATGACGAAATTGTTATTTTGCGTCGTGGCAACACAGACTATTATCGCACTTTTTCAGAATTTTTGGAAAAAGCAACTGCGGCACGTATCAGCGAAGGAATGGAAAGAAACAACCCTGCAAAAATAAAAAACCCACAACTTGCAACAATTATTGCAAGGGCATTTTTACACTGCTTGTTTGACATTATTTACAGCATTAAAGACAAACGACTTCGCACAGAATATGTAGAAGAAGTTATGATGTTTTATTTCGGTCACCTTGACACTCGTCTTGGTTGAAAATTTAAGTCAACAAAAACTTGAATCAAACTCCGTCACATGACGGGGTTTTTTGTTTGTTTTTTGCCCTTGTTTAAGCTCACAAAATATTTTCACCCGTTTTGTCACATACTTGTTGTGTGGAGGAGTGACAATGCAAAACAAAGAAAACAAAACAAACGAGCCTGAAGCAAAAAAAACACAGGCCAAAAAAGATACAGACAATAACACTAAAAAACAACAAACAAAATCGCAAAATAAACAAAAACAACCTGCAAAAAAAGCAAAACAACAAAAGGAAAAAACAACGGAACAAAATATAAACGCAAAACCATCTTTGATAAAAAGAGTTTTTTCAAGCATGGCTTTCTGGACATTTTTGCTTGTGATTGGTTTTGCTATGATAGGTTTTGGTTTGTTTGGAAAAACCGCACAACCAGCACAGGCAAAATCATCGTTGCAACAGACTGATGAAATACGTTATGGCACAAGTGGCGAGGTCGCTTTGCAACTTGACAAAAAAGTGTCTTTCGATGGTGGCGAAGTGGTGTGGTACGTTGACGGTATAGAGGCAAAGCGTGGCAGTGCAACTCAAAGCAAAAGTTTTGTGCTTAAACATTCATTTGACAGTGTTGGCACGCACAAGGTGAGGGCAGAGGTTGCCGGATATCCAAACCTTACGTGCGAAACAGACGTTGTCGTTAAAAAACCGTTGCTTGTGATAGAAGTCAGCGACGAAACTAAAATTTATGGCGACCAGAACCCCGTTGCAAAATATAGTGTGAGTGGTTTTGTTGACAATGACACAATGCAATCGCTAAAACTTGCTACACCGCAGTTTAATGCAACAAACGAGTCACCCGTTGGTGAATACGGCATAAAACCAATCACTCACGAAAAATATGACGTAATGGCAAAAGGTGGCAAACTTGTGGTGCAAAAAAAGTTGCTTTCAGTAAAAAGCAACAACGGAACAAAAATATATGACGGCACAACAAAAGTTGATGATTTGCAGTTTAACGTGGGTGGCAAGGTTGGCGATGACGAAGTTTTTATAGAAGTGCAGTCTGCAAATTACGTTGACAAAAACGTTGGAAAAAACAAGGGGATAAAAATAACAAAAGCAAATTTGCTTGGCAGTGATGCAAAAAACTATTGTTTACCAAAAGAAATTGTTGCAAGTGGACAAATAGTTTGCAAAAACATAAGTCTGCAACAAATAGACGTGGCAGATAAGTTTTATGATGGTGGCACAGCCGTTACTTTTGAAAACCTTGGTCAGTTTGAGGGACTTGCATCAGGTGACGACGTTGGCATAAGCCAGATTGTCGCAAGGTTTGAAACAGCATCTGTAGGCAAACAAAAACGAGTTATCGTTGACAAAATTTTGTTGTCAGGAAAAGATGCCAAAAATTATGTTATAGAGTTGCCACAAAACCTTGTTGCACAAATAAAGGGTGAAAGCAAGGCAATAACTTCAAACGAAATAAAAACGGAGTGACAAAGAGTGCTTTTGCACTCTTTTTTGTTGCAAAAAATGAGTGAATGCTCTTTTTTAATTGTTTGATAATGTCAATACGATTGCACAAATTTGCAAAGTGTTGTATAATATATCGGTTATTTAAATTGAGATACTATATACAATCGTTGGATATATTGGCAAAGGAGAAATGCAATGACAAATCTTTACAACGAAAAGATGAAAAGCAGATTGCAAAAGGCAGAACAAAAAAATGCAGATATGAAAGAATATCTTGCATACGTTGATACTTTGGCAGAAAAAAGCAAGGCATGTTGTGTTGTTGACAGCAAGTATTATGAACAATATGACGTAAAGCGTGGTCTTCGTGAAGAAAATGGTAAAGGCGTTTTGGTAGGCCTTACTAACATTTCTGAAATCAAAGCAAAAATCGAACATGCAGACGGAACAATCACACCAATCGATGGTGAACTTTGTTATCGTGGCATTGACGTGCGCGAAATTGTTAAAGGCTTTTTCAGTGAAGGTCGTTTTGGTTTTGAAGCAACTGCATATCTTTTGATGTTTGGTGATATGCCAAATGAACAACAGCTGGAAGATTTTAAAACTTGGCTTGGCAAACTTCGCCACCTTCCACACGACTTTGTAGAAGACGTTATTCTCAAAGCGCCACCAAAAGATATTATGAACACTCTCGCACGTTGCGTTTTGACAATGTATAGCTATGACACAAACCCAGATGACACTTCTGTAGAAAACGTTATTCGTCAGTGTTTGTCACTCATTGCACAATTTCCTTTGTTTTCAGTATACGGCTATCATGCATATGCATACGACAAGGGTCACGACAGCTTGTATATCCACGCACCACAACCACATTTGTCAACTGCAGAAAATATTTTGTATCTTTTGCGCCCTGACAAAAAATATACAGAGCTCGAAGCAAAAGTTTTGGATATCGCTCTTGTTTTGCACGCAGAACACGGTGGTGGTAACAACTCATCATTTACAACACACGTTGTTACTTCTTCTGGTACAGATACATATTCTGCAATTGCTGCTGCACTTTGCTCACTTAAAGGTCCAAAACACGGTGGTGCTAACATAAAAGTTACAAAAATGCTCAACGACATTAAAGCCAACGTAAAAGACTGGAGTGACGAGGAAGAAATTAAAGCATACCTCAAAAAGATACTCAACAAACAGGCGTTTGACGGTGCTGGCCTCATTTATGGTATTGGCCACGCAATTTATAGTTTGTCAGACCCTCGTGCCGAAATCTTTAAGGGCTTTGTAGAGCAACTTTCTTATGAAAAAGGTCTTTGCGACGAATTTATGTTGTACAGCACGATTGAACGTCTTGCTCCGCAAATTATCGCAAAAGGACGCAAAATGCACAAGGGTGTAAGTTGCAACGTAGACTTCTACAGCGGTTTTGTATACAGCATGCTTGGCTTGCCACAAGAACTTTATACTCCGTTGTTTGCAACTGCACGTATTGCAGGCTGGTCTGCTCACCGAATTGAAGAATTGGTAAACGGTGGCAAAATCATCCGTCCAGCATACGAAAGCGTATTGCCACGCAGACCATATATTCCACTTGAAGACAGAAAATAATTTTATAAATAATGCCGATGCTTTTTGCATCGGCTTTTTTGTTGAAACAAAGGTGTTTTTTTGATATAATTTTTTTATCACAACAAAGGGTAGATATATGCTTTTTAAAATAACCAACGGGTCTGTTTCGTTTGGTGCAGACACCGTGCTTGAAAACGTAGAGTTCGAAATTAAAGATAAAGAAAAAATAGCAATCGTTGGTCGCAACGGTTGTGGCAAATCAACCCTTTTAAAGTGCATCAGTGGCGAATTGCAAATGGAAGAGGGCACAGGCGAAAACGCTTTTACCATTGTCAAATCGGGCAACCCTGTGATTGGCTTTTTAAAACAAATTGCCTTTGAAGACGATTCTGTCACCATGCTTGACGAAATTTTGAAAGTTTTCAGACCACTGCTCGAAACAGAACGAAAAATGAACCTGTTGCTTGAAGAAATTGAGCAAAACCCAGACGAACAAAAAATAAAGCAATATTCTGCTTTGTGCGAAAGGTTTGAGTTTTTGGGTGGATATACTTATCAAAAAGAATATTCTGTAATGATAAAAAAATTTGGCTTTACGCAGGAAGATTTGCAAAAGCCACTTGGTCATTTTTCTGGTGGCCAACGTACAAAAATTGCATTTGCAAAATTGTTGCTGAGCCACCCTGACATTCTGTTGTTGGACGAACCTACAAACCACCTTGACATTGGTGCAATACGCTGGCTCGAAGGTTATATAAAAAGCTATAAGTCTGCCGTGGTTATGGTTTCGCACGACCGTATGTTTGTAGAAAAAACGGTAGACAAGGTTTATGAAATAGAATATGGCGAAACAAAGTGCTATCACGGCAACTATTCGTCATTTGAAAAACAAAAGAAAGAAAACTATCAAAAACAACTTAAAGATCACGATTTACAACGTGAAGAAATAAAAAGGCTCATGCGCCTTGTAGAGAGGTTTCGTTACAAGGCAACAAAAGCCAAAATGGTGCAGTCTAAGCTCAAACAAATTGAGCATATGCAAATTATTGACAGGCCAGACAGATATGACCTCAAAACTTTTCATGCAAACTTTCAGCCCGAGATTGAAAGTGTAAAAACTGTTTTGCGTGTAAAAGATTTGCAAATTGGCTATGACAAACCTCTGGCTACAATTTCACTGGAATTGTTGCGTGGTCAAAAACTTGGCATAGTTGGCGACAACGGCATTGGCAAATCGACCTTTATCAAAACCATAGTTAACGAAATTACAAAACTGAATGGCAGTTTTGAATATGGCATAAAAACACACGTGGGCTATTTCAATCAGCAAATGGCACAATATTCAAGCCACAAAACCGTGTTTGACGATTTTTATGACGAATTTCCGCATCTTAACGAAACGCAGGTTCGCACTGCACTTGGTTCGTTTTTGTTCAGTGGCGAAGACGTGTTCAAATGTGTAGACGATTTGTCTGGTGGAGAAAGAGTGCGACTTGCACTTTGCAAAATATTCAAAAAAAGACCAAACGTGCTCATTCTGGACGAACCAACAAACCACATGGATATTGTCGGCAAAGAAACGTTGGAAAATATGCTGAGCGAATACGTTGGCACGGTTATTTTCGTGTCACACGACAGATATTTTGTCAACAAAGTTGCTGACAGGCTTTTGGTGTTTGACGAAAGGGGTGCAAACTTTCACCCTGTTGGCTATGCCGAATATGAAATGCTTGAAAAAGAAAGGGCAGAAAACGAGACTGTTGTTGAAACTGTTGCTTCAAAGCAAGTTATTTCAGGCGGTGGCAAAAAAACTTTTTCAACTCCACTTAAAGAAAAAAGCAAAAAACAAAAACGTGTTGCCAAACTTGTACAACTTATTGCCGAGTGTGAACAAAAGTTGCAAAATCTCAATTTGCAGTTAGAAGACCCAGTAGTATACAGCGATTATATAAAGGTTGCAGAAATTCAGTCGCAAATAGACGAGTTGACTGCCAACCACGACGAATATAGTCTGGAATGGATAATGCTTTGCGAAGAACTTGAAAATATGCAATAAAAAAACCTTCTCGCTTCGAGAAGGTTTTGTTTTTTGTTGTTTAAATTATTTTGTGCCAAAAAGTCTGTTGCCAGCATCACCAAGACCAGGAAGAATAAAGCCTTTGCTGTCAAGACCTCTGTCGTTGCAAGCAATATAAAGCTGAACGTCAGGGTGTTCTTTTTCTACTTTAGCAATACCTTCTGGTGCAGAAATTATGCACATTACTTTAATGTTTTTGCAACCTTGTGATTTAATCACGTCAATTGCTTTGCACAAAGAGTTGCCAGTTGCAAGCATTGGTTCAAGCACGATTGCAACTTTTTCGTCAATGCCTTGTGGCAATTTGCAATAATATTGGTTAATGTCACCACTTTCTTTGTCACGATACAAACCAACGTGGCCAACCTTTGCAGTAGGCAAAAGGGCAAGCACGCCGTTAACCATGCCAAGACCTGCACGAAGAACAGGAACGATTGCAACAGAATTTTCTTTTACAACAACGTGGTTAACGCTTTCCATAGGTGTAGTAACTTCTTTTACGTCTGTTGGTATATCTTTAAGTGCTTCATACGCCATAAGCATAGAAATTTCTTCTACAAGCGCACGAAAGAGTTTTGTGTCTGTGTTTACGTCACGCAACAATGCAATTTTGTGAGAAATAAGTGGGTGATTAAAAATAACTGTTTTAGTCATAAGTCAAAACTTCCTTATCAAAAAAATTTACACTTTATTCTACAATAATTAACGACAAAATTCAATAGGCTTTGCAAATTTTGTATATCTATTTTGTTTATTTGCAACTATATGCAAAAAATGCTATAATTTCAATAATGCTTTTTTGGGGTATATTATGAAGATAAGATATTTCAACTGTACTGTAATTACTATGAACGAAAAGAACGATATTTTTGTTGGCGAAGTTCACACTCAAAACGACAAAATAGTTTACGTCGGCGAGCCTTGCGAAGGTGGTGTGTTTGACAAACAATATGACCTTGGTGGAGCAGTTATTATGCCTGGTTTTAAAGATTGTCATTGTCACAGTCCAATGACTTTGTTTCGCAACTATGCAGACGACCTTCCACTTGATACGTGGCTGTTTGAAAAAATCTTTCCGTTAGAAGATCAGCTCACTGGTGACGACGTATACTGGGGCACTTTACTTGCCGTGTTGGAATATCTTTCATCTGGCATAACAGCCGTTGGCGATATGTATTTTCTTGACGACCATCTTGCCAAAGCTATGGCAGACAGTGGCATGCGTTGCGTGTTTGTAAAAGGCATGAGTGACCTTGGCAAAAATGCAGATGACGTTTTGCAAAATTGTGAAGAAGCATATCATCGCATAAACGGCAAATATCCTTTGGTTCGATATGACCTTGGCGTGCATGCAGAATATACTGTTTCACGCGATTTGCTTAAAGGTGCAGGTTGCCTTGCCAAAAAACTTGGCGAAAACATTGGCATTCACCTTTCAGAAAGCAAAAAAGAAGTTGATGAATGTATCGAAAAATATGGCAGACGCCCTGCGTTTGAAGTTGCAAGTCACGGCACTTTTGACAACGGTGGTCTTGCATATCACTGTGTGTATCTTGATGAAGATGAAATGGATTTGCTTCGTGACAAAGGCGTGAGCATCGTTACAAACCCTGCAAGCAACCTTAAACTTGGCAACGGTGTTGCTCCACTTTGCAAAATGGTGCAAAAGGGTCTCAACGTGTGCATTGGCACAGACGGCCCTGCAAGCAACAACAGCCTTGATATGTTCCGCGAAATGTATCTTGCTTCAACTTTGCAAAAAGGTGCGACAGGTGACCCAAGTGCAATGCCGGCAGAAACAGTGCTTAAAATGGCAACTGTAAACGGTGCAAAAGCAATGAGGCTTTTCGATTGTGATTGCCTTGCGGTTGGCAAACAGGCTGATATGGTTGTTATTTCGCTTGACAGACCAAATATGCAACCACTTGCAAACGTGCAAAAAAGCATAGTTTATTCTTCAGATAAAAGCAACGTAAAAATGACCATAATTGCAGGCAACGTGCTTTATCAGGACGGATATTTTAACATTGGCATTGACGATCAGGAAATTTATCAAAAATGCAACGAAATTGTTGCAAGGTTTGTAAAATGAGTTTGTGTAATATTTGTCCAAAAAACTGCAGCGTCAACAGAAATGACCAAGTTGGTTTTTTGTGGGGCAGACAAAAATATAAGGGTGGCAAAGGCATATCTTCACGAGTGGGAAGAACCTTTTATAAGCGGAATAAATGGCAGTGGCACTGTGTTTTTCAGCCATTGCAACCTTAAGTGTGTGTTTTGCCAGAATTACAAAATTTCTGCCGAGGGGTTTGGTAAAAATCTGTCACAAGACGAGTTGTACGGAGTGTTTAAAAACCTTGAACAACAGGGCGCGCATAACATAAATCTCGTCACCCCGTCTCATTACGTGCCTTATATATTACCTGTTTTGCAAAAGTTTAAACAAAACAGCAATTTGCCAATAGTATATAACTGCGGTGGATACGAAAAGGTTGAAACGTTAAAAATGCTTGACGGCATTGTTGATGTTTATCTGCCTGATATGAAATACGTTGACAATCGCATTTCGCAAAAATATTCACATGCAAGCGATTATTTTGAGGTTAATACAAAGGCTTTGCTTGAAATGAAAAGGCAACAACCACAAGACCTTTTTAATGGTGATTTGTTGACAAAAGGTGTTGTTGTAAGGCATTTGGTTATGCCAAATCTTGTTGATCAAAGCAAAAAAATTCTTGACTGGGTCTGCAACAACCTTGGCAAAAATACTTTAGTGTCTCTTATGGCACAATATCAGCCTTTTTATCGTGCGAATGAATTTGGCGAAATTAACAGAAAAATAACCGAAAGAGAATATAGCAGAGTTTTAGATTATGCAGATCAGCTTGAAATGGAAAATATTTTGTGTCAGGAGATGACTTCGTCAAACGAAAAATACGTTCCGTCTTTTGATTTGCAGGGAGTATAGTTTTATGCGTGTAAAAGCTAACTTCAAAGATTTGTTTGTGTTGTTTTGGACCTTTTTTAAAATTGGTCTTTTCACCTTTGGTGGTGGCTATGCAATGATACCTTTGATTGAACGTGACATTGTAGAAAAAAAAGGCTGGCTTGACCAGTCGGTCGCATCAGATATGGTTGCCATTGCCGAGGCAACTCCAGGACCTATTGCAGTAAATATGGCGACTTTCGTGGGTTGTCAGCGCTGTGGTATTCTGGGTGCATTTTTTTCAACCCTTGGTCTTATTTTGCCATCCTTTGTTATTATAATAGTCATTTCACTTTGCCTTGCATTGGTACAGGACAACGTGTGGGTGGCAAGTGCATTTAAAGGCATTCGTGTTGGCGTTGTTGTGCTTATTGCAAATGCCGGTATAAAAATGACCAAAAAAATGCCAAAACTTTTAGTGACGATTGTTATGTGCATCGTTGCTTTTGGTCTGGCTGCATTTACAGGCATAGACGTTGTGTTTATAATTATTGGCGGTGGCATTGTTGGCATTGTTTATCAAACGATAGTGGCAAACAAACAACTTAAAAACAAGGAGGAAAACGCATGACTTTGCTCGATTTGTTTTTGGTGTTTTTTAAAATAGGTTTGTTTACCGTTGGTGGTGGCTATGCTATGATACCCGTTATGCAACGCGAAATCGTTGACGTTTGGCAATGCATACAAAACGACGTGTTTGTAAACTTTATTGGCATTGCAGAGTCAACTCCAGGGCCTATTGCAATAAATATGGCAACTTTCGTTGGTTTTGAAATGCATGGTTTTTTTGGAGCAGCAATAGCAACGCTTGGCGTAGTGTTGCCGTCATTTATAGTTATTTTGATCATTGCAAAACTTTTTGCGAAATTTAGCAACAGCAAAATTGTCAAACGAATGTTTTGGGGATTTAAACCTGTTGTGGCAGGTCTTATCGTTGCTGCTGCCGTTACACTGGGTTTGAGTGCAATTGTTCCTACAACATCACTCAAAAACCTTGTTTTTGATTTTAGTGGTTTTGATTTTTGGGCACTAGGCATATTTGTTGTGGCAATGATTCTTTCAAAAATCAAACGAAAAGGAAAAACAACTCACCCATTTGCAATACTCATTTTGTGTGCTGTGTTGGGTGTGGTTATATATGGTGTCTTGCCTATGTTGGCGTGACAAAAAAAGGAGAAATTAAATGGAAACTAAAAAATTTGTAAAAAACGTTTTGTTGCGTTCAATTCCGTTTTTTGTGTTTGTAATTGCAACGATAGTTCTCAAGGTGGCAGAAGTTATGCCTGCAGAGTGGTGGGGATGGATAGCATTATATTTGCTTGACGTTGCATCACTTGCTTTTCCAATTATCTATGCTGCAAAAAACAGCAGGGGTATTATTGTGGAAAACGTGCGTAAAAACATACTCAAAAAGGTTGCAAAACAATATCTTGCACAATGGGGCACACCAGAATATAACACAGAAAATATCATTGGCTATATCTATCAAAACGAACGTAATTTTGACAGAACTGTTTTGTTTGGCCAAGATGATATGACTGTCGAACAGGTTTTGCGTGACAGCGAAGGAATGGTTACGGGCGAAAAAACAAAAGAGGTTGTAACTTATGACAAAATCGAATCACTTTGCGTTGTAGATATTGGAACAGAAGGCTCTGCTCACATTGAGTTGACTCTTGACAACGGCAATAAAGAATACGTATATTTTGACCTTGACGTTGCAAAATTTTTCGTTGCAAAAACAGGCAAACCAATTGCCAATATGGACGAACTCAAATCTTTCTATATTTCTGTTGCAGAAGTTATAGAAACAAAATAATTCAAAACAAAAAATAAAACCCACTCGAAGGCGTACCTGCGATAGAGCAGGTACGCCTTCGGTGTTTGTATTGGTTTGGATGCGAGGATGAATTGTAGTAAAATCAAAATCTAATTTTGGAGGATACTACAATGAAAACCAACTTTGATTCCTTTTATGAAACTCTCGGCGGAACTTACCGCGAGGAAAACGGACACTTTATTCCTAACGTAACCCTTCCCGAACAGACCGATTATCAGATTGGCAAGTATGGACGGATGCACCTTGACTACATCAAACAGCACCGTCACGGAAGGTACACCACGCTTTTGACAGAAGGCAAACTTAACTCCCATCTCCACGAAATCGACGTACAAGCAAATGAAATGCTTGAAACCATCATCCTCCGCCTTGCTGACGAAAGAGGTATTGACGAGAATTTGAAAGCCCGCGATATGCTCCGTTGGGTTGCTGAGATGAACAATATCAAGGCAAGCGCGGAAGA
>JAFVQA010000128.1 GCA_017505015.1 Clostridia bacterium | reverse complement strand
CCTTTGACAATACAAAAGTTATTTTCTATTTAACATCAGAAACAAGGGTAGACTTTAGAGAACTTGTTAAAGACCTTGCAAGTCACTTCCGTATTAGGATAGAACTTCGTCAGGTTGGTATTCGTGACGAAGCAAAATTGTTGGGCGGTCTTGGCCCTTGTGGCAGGGCATGTTGTTGTAGCAGTTGTCTTGGCGACTTTGCTCGTGTTTCTATCAAAATGGCAAAAACTCAGGGTTTGTCACTCAACCCTGGCAAAATTTCGGGTCTTTGTGGCAGACTTATGTGTTGCCTGCAATATGAAAACGAATATTACAGCGAAACATATAAACTTATGCCAAAAATAAACTCAGAAATCAAAACGCCAGACGGCAAAGCTATCGTTATGTCAAACGATATGCTCAAAAAAGTGGTTACTGCAAAAATCACCAGTGCAGATGGCAGTGTTGAAATTAAACAATATCCACTTGACAAAATTAAGGCTAAACACACTTTGTCTGTCGATGACGATGACGTGAGTGACGATCTTAAAAACATTCTGGACTAATTTTTGCTCAAAAACAAAAAATTAAGATATATTAACAAAAAACAAGGTGCTCTTGTAAAAAAGGGCACTTTTTTGTTTTAGCAAAAAATTTTGCAAAAAGGTATTCACAAAGGGCAAACTTCGTGATATAATGCAACTATCAAAAACAAAAGGAGGCACACAATATGCCACACGTAATTTCTGATGAATGCATCAAATGTGGTGCTTGCGAAGCTCAATGCCCAGTAGGCGCAATTTCTGAAGGCGACGACAAATACGTTATCTCTGACGATTGCATCGATTGCGGCGCATGTGCAGCTCAATGCCCAGTTAGCGCAATTTCTGAAGGCTAACAAAAACTTATTTCGGGAGGCTAAAAGCCTCCCTTATTTTTTTGGCACTTAAAAAGTGCCCGATAGTATGTCTTGTCATAAAATGAATTAAGTATATTTTATTGAGAGTTATATTTTTTGACGTTTACAATCACGGATAAAGTCTGTGTTTACAAAACTTTGCAAGTGTTGGTGTGAGAACAAAACTATTTCGAGTTAAAATTGCGAAAGAATATGGCTTTTTGTAATGTGACATAAAATCATATGGTTTTTGACTTGCAAATAGTTTTGCATAAAAACAAGGTGGCTTGCCACCTTATATTTTTGTCATTTTTTGTTTTTTGTTTAAATATACTTTATCAAAAAACAGTGGAGAAAGTTATGAACAAAAAAACGAAAATATTTGCAGTTGTCAGTCTTGTGTGCATTTTGTTGTGTGGTTTTGCAGGGTGCAAAAATCTAAACACTACGTTGGAAGATACCGTGAGCGAAATTCACGAAAAAGTTTTTTATGCAAGTGACGACAACTTTTTTGCACAGGTTGTCAGTGGAAAGATAGAAAAAAACTGTGCTCTCGATGGTGTTAAAAACGAAATGCAAAATTTCGTGATGATAAAGATAAAAGCCAACGAAGATTTTGAAAACATGTCGGCAGAAATTACTTTGCAAAACAAAAAATATAACGAACAGCTTTTGCAGTCGCCAATAGACAGCAGGTTGTGGACAGTTGTTATTAACGACAACGTGATGACAGAAAACATTGCTTTGTCCGTAACAGCAGATGAAAGCAAACACGAGTTTAATATGCAACAGGTTGTGGTTGGCGAAACAAAACCTATAGATCTGCTTAAACAAGCTTTTGAAAAGGAGCTTATGGATTGTTTTGACGGAAAAAGTTTTTTGTGCGAAACAACAATAAGGCTTGTTAAAAGCCCAGATGAAAAAACTGACAAATATTTTTGGTACGTTGTGGTATACAAACCTGACAAAAACTTTTTTGGTTTTATGGCAGATTGTGTAACCGGCGAAATTGTTGCCAAAAAAAGTTGATTGAAATTTATTTGCTTGTCAAAAAAGTGGCGATTAGTTATAATATCACTAATTATGAAACAAGTTAAAAACACACAAGTTAAAACACAAAACATATTGACGAAAAAAGCAGGCAGAGTTGTTGCAGTGGCAATGGCTTTGCTTGTTTTGATTTTTGCATTGTTTTTGCTTTTGTCACCAATGAAAGCAAGCAATTTTTTTGGCGCAATCGGTTTTAAAAACTGGTCTGTTTCAATGGCGTATTCTGCGGCAGAAGACAGCGATTCTTTTGATGACTGGTGGTCTGTTTTGGAAAAAGCAGTAGAGGCAGACAACTATAAAATCGTTTGCATTTCATCTGCAAAACTTCAAAACCACAGCGATTTTCCAACTGCCATTAAAGATAAAAAAGCAAAGGTAAACAACGTTGAGCAAGAGGGCAGATATTATTTGTATTATCAGCATGCCCGTTGCAGTCTGCTTGAATCGCCAGAAAAAATTGACGAAATATGGAACTGGTGCGAAATAAGGCACGATCAACACGGCTGGGGAACAAGCCTTGGCAACGACAAATATTCGCTCAACGCTGTTAAAGGCTTTGTTGATGCAACAATTCAAAACGACGAAATTCCTGTTGACAAAGTGCTTGCAAAACTTGAAAAGATTTATAACAAAGAGGGATATTTTGACGAAATGACGTCAACTTCAAAACGTAAGGACTTTATTACTTGCGCAAAAAAACTTGTTGACGAAAGAGAAAGTGAAATAAATCAGGAAACAAAAGATTTATGGCAGACTTATTATGATAAAATTTTTTAAAATACAAACAAAAAAATTTTAAAAATTTATTGATTTTTTTTCTGCAATTAAATATAATTACAAAAAAAGATTATAATGCGCTATATGTGTTATAACAAAATCAAATTGCAAAAATCTTACATAAGGAAGGCAAAGGGATATGGAAAACTGCAAACGCCCTGAAAGTATGGCAAGAATTAACACAAAAGAACTTGCAGATGCTTTTATTGAACAACAAATTAAAGAAATTCGTGAACAAGTAGGCGATAAAAAAGTGCTTTTGGCATTGTCAGGTGGTGTAGACTCATCTGTTGTTGCTGCACTTTTGATCAAAGCTATTGGCAAGCAACTCGTTTGCGTTCACGTTAATCATGGTCTTATGCGCAAAGACGAAAGCGAAAACGTTATCAAAGTATTCCGTGAAGGTCTTGACGCAAACCTTATTTACGTAGATGCAACAGACAGATTCCTCAATCTTCTTGCAGGTGTTGCCGAACCAGAAAAGAAAAGAAAAATTATCGGTGCAGAATTTATCAACGTTTTTGCAGACGAAGCTCGCAAACTTGAAGGCATTGATTTTCTTGCTCAAGGCACAATCTACCCTGACATTTTGGAAAGCATCAAACAGGCAGAAGGCAAAAAAGCAGTTAAATCACACCACAACGTTGGTGGCTTGCCAGAAGACCTCAATTTTGAACTTGTAGAACCAATCAAACTTTTGTTTAAAGACGAAGTTCGTGTTGTTGGCGAAGCATTGGGTCTTCCACACGGCATGGTATATCGTCAACCATTCCCAGGCCCGGGTCTTGGCGTTCGTTGCCTTGGTGCAATCACACGTGACAGACTCCATGCATTGCGCGAAGCAGACGCTATCCTTCGCGATGAGTTTGATAAATGTGGCCTTGCAGAAAAAGTATGGCAATATTTCGTTGTTATCCCTGACATTAAATCTGTTGGCGTAAAAGATGAAAGCAGATACGAAGGCTGGCCAGCAATCATCCGTGCAGTAAATACAACTGACGCAATGAGTGCCACTATCGAAGAAATTCCTTACCCAGTGTTGCACAAAATCACAGATCGCATCACTCACGAAGTTGATGGCATCAACCGTGTTCTTATGGATCTCACACCAAAACCAATCGGCACAATCGAGTGGGAGTGATCCCACAGGTCGAAAAAGCCCAGTCATCACCGGACTTTTTAAGGATTTGAGCCATTCGTGGCAACGAAATGGCAACAAAACTTCATTATTCAACAATAAAGAGCTAACTGATTTTGATTAAGTCAGTTAGCTCTTTTTGTTTATTCCTTTATTCACACATCTTATACATCGCAAGATTTAATATATGCCATAGTCGAAATAGCATTGAATAGTTTCAAGCAGTCTACACCATCATCGATTCTATTTGTTCGACCATGTTCAATCCAATGACGATTCATACATGATGGTTCATCCTGTGAAAAATCACTCTTATTGTAGAGGACCCTTGTAAATTCATACATTGAAAGCCAACACAAGCTTTTAATGTTGTTTCCGGCAGCTCTTTCTGCTTTAGCTTTTGAATCACAAACATGCATCACACGTACATCACAAGGATTTGCATTGAATTCTGATATCATGCCTTCTAAAACACTCACAAGTGCGGTTCGGCAAATAGTAAACTGGTTGCTGTTATAGGCATTAAAGCATTCTTCAAATGTTTGTTGTTGAGCACCCGCCGGTAACATTTTCTTCGCTTGCCTATATATGTAACGAAGCTCTCTTCCGGAATAGTAGTTTTTGTAGAAGGAATTTATGCTTTCATCACTACCAATATGATTCTTTAGTTCATCAAATCTTCTTATATCGATATTTAATGGGATGGTCCATCCGCTGCCAGCAACAGTTTCAATAAGGCTTTGATATTGTTCAGTTAAAATATCCAAGGGGTTTACCAATTCATCACTGGGCTCGCCTTCGTATTTGTAAAATGGGAGATCACGATTGTTACAAAAAATATCGTGGGCTCTTTGCTGAAAAAATCTTTTTCTGGCTGCCGGTGGAAGTTTTTTTACCTTTTCCATTTCGAGATCAGCTGCTTTTTTACTGAATTCATCAAAAATTCTACTTGCTTCTGATTCGGAAATAGAAAAATGTGTTGCAGTTTTGGATAGAGCAATGCTGTCATGTTTAGATGGGAAATATCCTCCATCTTGTGTTTCCAGATCTTCGAATACCTTCAAATAATATTCGTAAATTTTACTTTCTTCTATTGTTGCCATCTTTCTTACTCCTCTAAGTTATCGAAAAAATCCTGCGGAGGAACTTTCACCCAACGCTGAGTGGTATCAAATTCGGGATAGCGATAACGCCAACGGTCGTATTCTTCCTGCGTGATCTCACCTGCTTTGAGCATGGCAGCAGCCTGTCTCCAAGCACACAGCATTTCGTGAAGCTGTGCGGCATCCTTGTTTTTACGCACATCGACCTTCAAGCAGATTTCCCCATCGGCTTCGTCGATATGGAGTCCGTAT
>JAFVQA010000127.1 GCA_017505015.1 Clostridia bacterium | reverse complement strand
TTTATAAAAGACAGATATATCGATTCTGGCGCAAAACTAAACCATCTTATTGAACAAATTCCAAACAGCGATTTTATAAAAAACAGTTATTTTTATATTAAAGATTTCGACGATTTTTCCGTTCAGGAAGAACTTATTATACGCCAGCTTGTCATTTATTCAAAGGGTGTTGTGGTTGCATTGCCATACGTAAAAGGTAAACGCATTTATCCAACAGAAAACTTTGACCATTTGCTTGATATTGCAAAAGGACTAAAAATCGAACCGCAAATAACTTTTCTTTGCGACAACCAGCAAAATTACGTTTTTCATCTTGAAAACAATTTGTTCGACTATAAAACAGAGTTTGAACAAAAGAAAACAAAAAACATTTTCGTGTCAGAAGAAAGCGACGTGTTTGCCGAGGCCGAACTTGTTGCAAAACATATTTGCCAAAAAACGAGAGAGGGTGCAAGATTTAAAGATTTTCTTGTTGTTGCAGGCGACGTTGGGCAATATACCTATGCATTAGAGCGTGTTTTTGCAAAATATCAGATAGCATATTTTTTAGACAACAAAACTAAACTTAGCGAACACGCACTTTCACAATTTATAGTTGGCATACTTAATGCATTCAAGGGCGGTTTTCGTCGTGACGACTGCCTTGCAGTAATGAAAAACTATTTTTACATTTCAAACTATGACATAAACAGGTTTGAAAACGTGTGCCTAAAAAACAACCTTCGCTTTTTTGCAAAACCATTTGAAACAAACGACGAAATTGCTTTTGCCGAACAGGTCAGGGGCGAATTTGTTTCGTTTGTTGAAAGTTTTGGTTTTTGCCACAGCGACAATATAGAAAACTACGTTGCAAAAATAAAAAACTTTGTTAAAAGCGAAGTTGTGTCAAACCTTATTGAGCAACTTTGCAAACAGGCAAATGGCAACGATGACAGCCTTGCAAAAATATCGGCACAGGCAATTGAAAAAATCATTGTTGTGCTCGACACACTAAACGCTTTGTTTGGCGATATGTTTGCAAGCGACCAAAAGTTTTGCGATTTGTTGCAAACTGGGTTAGATGCCGAAAGCATTTCTATCATTCCGTTATACAACGACTGCGTTGTTGTTACAAGCGTGTCAAAATCAAGGGCAAACGGCAACAAACACCTTGTCATTATGGGTGCAAACGACGGCAGTTTTCCTGTGGTAAAAGGCGATACAAGGTTGGTGAGTGACGGAGACGTTGACTCGCTTGTTGCAAACGGCATTAACCTTCGCCCTAAAACAGAAAACGAAAATTTTAAAGAAAAATTCAACGTTTTTCAGCTTTTGTGTTGTCCAAGAGAAAGTTTGTTTATAACTTATGTTTCAAAAGGCGATAAATCTGTCCCATGTCTTGCTGTGGAAGAAATTGAAAAAATGTTTGAAACAGACGCAGGTTATGTGGCCGAACTCAAAAAGACACAACACGTTTTTGCCGAAAAACAAGCAAAAGAAAACCTTGTGTGCGAAATGTCAAAAATGGCAGACGGCAACGTCAGTGGCGCACAGGAGGCAAGCAGTCTGTATTTTGCGCTTGACGACAAACAAACGCTGGACTACGTTGTTTGTGATTTTTCAAAACCAAATTTGCAAAAAGGCAAAAACCTGTTGTTGCCAAAAGAAAAAACTTCGGTAACAAAAATAGAGTGTTTCTATTCCTGCCCATACAAATATTTTTTGCAAAACGGATTAAA
>JAFVQA010000126.1 GCA_017505015.1 Clostridia bacterium | reverse complement strand
TGTTTGTAGAAAACGGTTTTGTGGGCGACGTGTTTGGTTTTGCAAAAGACGATTATATGTCTAGTGGCAATCAAAATGTAACAAAAACAATGGCTTTGCCGGCAAATGCAACTGTCAGTGTAGACGGTGGCAACGTGACTCTCACAGGTGGCACACTTGCAGTAAATTTTTTGGGTGGCAAGGTCAGCAACGTAACGGAAAACAGCGTAACGGTATCCTGCAACGACGGTTTTGACGTAATTTATTCAAACCTCAACGAGGTGCTTGTTGGCAAAGACGACGTGGTTTCGCAATATCAGGTGCTTGGCAAATATACAGAAAGTGCCGTTGTAAACCTTGTTCAAAACGGCCAGCCAATAACAAACGTGTCTGCAAACGGGTATGTTTTGTCATGGTAAAACAAAAAACAAAAATCAAAGTCGGTGCAAGTTTTTTTGCACTGGCTTTTTTAATGCTGGTTACAAAAAACGGGGTATATTTTTTATATTATATGGTTGCCGTCATTCTGCATGAATTTGCCCATGCAAAAGTGGCGTTAAAACTGGGGTATCAAACAAAAGATATCAGCCTGTCTGCTTTTGGTGCAGTGTTGTATGGCGATTTCAGCCATATGTCTTTTGCAGACGAGGCAAAAATAGCGTTGGCAGGCCCAATGCTAAATTTGTTTTTGGCAGTATGCACGTTGGCAACGTGGTGGGCTTTTCCGTCACTGTATTTTTTTACTCAACCCTTTTATATTGCAAACGTGTGCATATTTGCAGTCAATCTGTTGCCCTGCTATCCACTGGATGGTGGCAGGGTGCTGTTTGCCGTTATGGGACAAAAACTTGGCGAAAACAAGGCAAAAAAACTGTTCGTGTCAGTTGGTATATCATTGTCGGTGTTGTGCTTTGGTTTGTTTTTGTTTCTTTTGTTTTGTGGCGTGGTCAACCTTACGTTTGGGTTGTTCGGCTTGTTTTTGTTTGCAAATGCAACGGGGTTTAAAAAACAAAAGGTATATCAAAGGATTGTTGGTTTGCAAATTACAAAACAAAAACTTCAAAGGGGTGCAGAAATAAAAACCGTTGCACTTCACTGTGACAACAACGTGAGTTGTCTTGCAAAATATTGCTGTGGAAATTTTCTTTACAACGTTCAGGTTGTGGGTGACGACAACAAGGTGATTGCAATGTTTGCCTTTGATGAAATGCAGGATATTCTTTTAAACTATCCACCAAACACAAAACTCAAACAAATTGACTAAAGGTGGTCAAAACTGATATAATGCACAGGACAAGAGGTTATCTATGAATTTTAACGAAGTACAAAAACCATCGAGATACGTTGGTGGCGAATTTGGTTTGCCACAAATGAACATGCAGGCATCGTCTACCTTCTGCATATGCTTTCCTGATACTTACGAAGTGGGTATGTCAAACCTTGGCATACGCATTTTATATTATATTCTCAACCAGCAACCGCAGTTGCGTTGCGAACGTTGCTTTGCTCCATGGGGCGACTATGCGCAATATCTAAAAGAAAACGATTTGCCACTTGCCAGCATCGAAACCAAAATGCCACTCAAAAATTTTGATATGCTTGGTTTTTCGTTGTCTTACGAACTGGCATATTCAAACGTGTTGTATATGCTTGACCTTGCGGGCATTCCTTTTCGCGCAAAAGATCGTGACGAAAACTGGCCTTTGCTTATTGCCGGTGGCCCTTGCGTAGTCAATGCCGAACCTGTTGCCGACTTTTTTGATGTCATCAACGTTGGCGAGGGCGAGGATATGCTCAAAAACATTGCCCT
>JAFVQA010000125.1 GCA_017505015.1 Clostridia bacterium | reverse complement strand
TACGCACAAGCAATCGCGATTATTACAAAATGATTTACGCTGACCCAATTTTTTCAAACGAACAAGCTTCGGATTTTGAAAAACAATATTTTCAAAATTCCGACGAAAGCGAAATTCAAGTTATAAAAAAAGTAGGCAAAAAAATTGCTGAAGATTTTTCAAAAGAATTTCCTTATGTTCTGAAAAATTCGCCAAAAATTTTGACTGTAATTGGTGGTGGACACAACGGTGCAGATGCTCTTGCATTCTTGTGCGAACTGTTGAAAAATTATTCGTTAGATATTTCAATTCTCGCACCTGAAAAAAATAAAATTCGCAAAAATACACTTAATATTTTGCAAGAAATTTCTGATTTCAAAAGCGTAAAAATAGTGTCGGAATTTCCGGCTGAAGAATGCTTCGACATCGCTGTTGAAGGCATCGCTGGCATGAGCTACCACGCCCCAATGCGTGAAGATATGGCAGAAAAAATAAATCGTCTAAATTCGTTAGATTGCAGAGTAAAAATTTCTATTGATATCCCAGCTGGACTTTCCGACACCTCAGAAAACGCACCAAAATTTTCTGCCGATATCACATACGCAACAGGTATAGCAAAAAAATGTTTGTTTGAACAAGAAAACAAAAAATATGTTGGTAGAATTCGCTATGTTGACGTAGATTTTTTCAAACAAAACAAAGCTAAAACACGAACCTATATTGTGAAACCATCTGCAATAAATGTGTTGAGAAAGTTGCGTCCTTCAAACAGCGATAAACGTTCGTTCGGGAAATTGTTTGTGATTTCTGGCTCTGAAAAATACGCTGGGGCTGCGATGTTAAATGCAAAAACTGCAATTCGTGCAGGCGTTGGTTTTGTGATTTCGTGCGTGCCAGAAAATTTAAAAGCTTCGTTTTGTACGTCTGAACCATCAGTAATTTGGCATAGTTGTGCAGTTGACGAACAAGGGTCGCTTGCACTCGAAAACTTTACAGAAATCAATGCCCAATTACAAAATTCAGCAAACGCACTTTTGTGTGGTTCTGGGCTTACAACGTCGCGCGAAAGTATTGCTCTTTTGAAAGAAATTATAAAAGCAAATAAATCGTTGACGTTAGTTCTCGATGCCGATGCAATTCAAAAAGAAGTTTTAGAACTTCTGCTAACACACAACGCCCCCGGAGTTATAACTCCACACGAAGGCGAATTTTTACGCATTGCTTCAGATTGTTCAAACGAGCAATTACTTGCTACTGCAAAAAAATATAATTGCACAATTTTGTTGAAATCAAATATCACTCGCATTTGCGATGGTGAAGAAATCATCTTTAGCACGCGTGGAAGTCCTGCTCTTGCACGAGCTGGCAGTGGCGATATCCTTTGTGCGTTAGTTGCATCAATTTTGGCAAATAAAAATTTTTCAGCAAACAATAAAAATTTGCCTTTAACATCTGCTATGCTTGCTTGCGACTGGCTCGGACGCACTGCCGAAATTGTTTCTGCCTCCTACACAGAAAACTGCTTGGCAACTTCTACGCTTATAGATTATCTGCACAAACCTATTTCACAATGACACACAACGAAAGCATTTCATACATCAAGCTCTGTGCAATAAAAGACATAGGCGCAATAACGGCAATGCGGTTGCTTAAACATTTTGGTTCGCCTCAAAAAATTTTTGAAGCAACAAAAACAGAACTTATGCAAGTTGAAAAAATCGGTGCAAAAACTGCCGATGCAATTCTGCAAGGTAAAGACCTTGTTGACACCTCGAAAATTTTAGATGCAATGAATCGCATCGGGGCTCGCTATATCGATTTTAATTCGCCCGATTATCCGAAAAATCTGCAACCTTTGACCGACAAGCCCGTAGGAATTTACGCAATTGGCGATTGTGATTTATCGGCACCTGCAATATCTATTGTGGGCTCGCGCAACTGCACTGTTTACGGGCAACTGATGGCACGCCGATTTGCTTCGGCGTTCGCTCAAGCAGGCTTCACTGTAATTAGTGGAATGGCACGAGGCATTGATTCAATGGCACACCTCGGTGCATTAGAAGCTGGTGGAAAAACAATCGCT
>JAFVQA010000124.1 GCA_017505015.1 Clostridia bacterium | reverse complement strand
ATGAAAAAGAAAATAACAGCCCTCATATTGGTAATTCCACTTATCTTTATGTTTACTGTCTTTTCGGCAGGTCAGGCTGCTGCCATCAGCGTTCCTGTTTCTGCCAGTTCTATCACTATAGACAATAAGCCAGAAAATGACACTTACTATGCAAATATTGCAACTTATGACAAAGATGGTGGAGTAGAACCGTTTGTTTTTCAGGTTACGGTACACCCAAGCGCTGCTACAAACAAAAACTTTAAATATTCAAGCAGTGACCCAAATATTGCAACTGTAGACAGCAACAACAAACTTTGCGTTCACGACGTTGGTAAAGCTGACATTACTGTTCGTTCAGAAAACGGTGGCTTTACAGATAAAATGACTGTTGTTGTAACAAGCACTATCGTTTTGCGTTATAACTTGTTGTTTAAAGACAGCAATGGTGACGACGTGACTCTTACTGCGGTTTCTGGCAACGATGATTATCAATATAAAGCACAAGTAAAAACAGGTATATATACATTTAGAGAAAAAGAGGTTCACCCATCAACAGTAGAAAACTATGGCGCGGTTTATTCTTCTTCAAACACAAACGTTGCAACAATCAACCCAATCGGTGACGTTGTTTTCCGTTCTGGTGGCAGCACAATTCTTTCTTGCGAAATTCAGGGCATTAAAAAGAGTGTTCTTGTAGAAGCAACTTCTCCTGCAACTACAAATGATAGTGGCATTGCAGTAGAGGGCAAAGACAACGCTGTTTTCCAACTTTCAACTACAGAAACAAAGTTCGAGGCTTTGTTAGAAACAGCAAATCCAACAAAACCAACCGTGGTTGAAAAGAGTGACGTGATTTTGAACGTTAGTTTTGATAGGGTTGATGGCGCTTCTGCAAGAGCAGCTACTATGTTGTGGCAAATTATAGTTATTCTTAGACCAGGTGAAAAACCAGCAGACGAAGTTATTTCACTTACACTTAACTGTGGCAAGTCAGAGGACTATAAACTTTCATTTATCTTTGCAGATTCTGCTCTTTTGGTTTATAGCCAAGATTCTAAAGATTTGGCTGGTGGCGAAGACCAAACAAAGGTAGAAATGCTCAAATTGGGCGAAGAATACGTTTTCTATCCACAAATTTTGCCAGAATCAGCAACTGCCGATTATCAATATATCTGGCAGTCAAACAGCGACAAAATTAGCTTTAAAAACGATGAAAAAGGTTTTGTAAAAATCAGTGCAACCGATGTTGTTACTGAGGCAACGATTTCTTTGACAGTAATGCAAGGAGAAGCTCAAGTTGGTTCAACTTATGAGTTTAAAGTAACTTTCATCAATTTCTATGAATTGGTTAATATCGAAGATACTGGCCGCGGCATCGAAAACGTGCTTGCAATTGGTGAAAAACATTATCAAAATGGTCAACTCACAGGTTATCAGCATCAGTTTAAAACAAAGGTAGACGCTAAAGACCTTGCGCTTTCTGCAGATGAATTTGAAATTTCTTCTTCAAAAAATATCAAAGCAGAAATAGTTGATGGCAAAATCGTGCTTACAGAAATCCTTTCAAACGAAATTGCGGCATGGATAACTGTTGAATGGAAATATAATTATCTCAAAAATACAGAGGTAATGGATACTTTCTATTTTAACGCTATAGACGAGGGTGTTCAGGTTTCAACTTCTGCAGATCTTGCAAAAGCAACCATGGCAGAAAATGAAGGCAAAGGTTTGCCTGTTGTTCTTTCTGGCAACGTCATGCTCGATGAAAATCTCGAAGTTCAAAAAATCAAAACAACGGCTGACTGGACTCATTATAAAAATATGGGCAGAGGTCGCCCAAGTGTAAGTTATCTTATCGAATTTAAAAACAGTATATTTGGCAACGGTTATTTTATCAGTGCTCACAACGTTACAACACAAGCGGCTGGTGGTTTTTTTGGTCCACTCAATTTTGTTTCTCTTAAAATGGGTGATCAAGTCATGGCTTCTGTAAAAGCACAGGATAACATTTGCTTCCTTGTGCGCAACGACGACGTTATTATTGACAACGTAGAACTCAGGGGTTGTGAAGACAGTTATCTCGAAAAAGAAGTAAACGGTGTTAAAGAATATCGAATCAACGAACTCAACGACATTGGCACAGTTCTCGAACTTATGTCAGATGCAAAAGTTCTCAACAGCCGTATTCGCAACGGTCGCACTTGTATCAGAGCATTCGGTCGTTATCTTGACGAAGAACCTGTTGTGAAAAATCAACTTGGCAGAGCACAGGTTGCTTCAGAACGTATTAACCCTGTAATTTCAAACTGTATTGTCCAACAAGCGCGTGAATTTTTGCTTAAAGTTGGTGCAAACAGAGCGATAAGATGCAGCACTAACGTAATTTCTCCATCACTTGGCAGTTACAACATTCCTACAAGTTCAAGGTCAAATATGGACGATCCAAACTTTTACAGAGATTTCGTAATTACAGATATCATTGTTAAAGATACTGTTTTTGAAACAAGCGGTTTGTTCTGTATTGGTGTAGAAACTCACTTCTCAGGTGACTTCCTTGACAATGCTGTTAGTCCTGACGCACCATTGTGGAAAATAGAGCCATTTAGCACTGCTTTTACTTTTGATAGAATTGCGTCAATTCTCCACGCATCTGACTGGTATGGTCTCGCTGCAACAAGTTATGCGTCAAAAATCACTCTTGAAGGTGACGTGGAATTTTTGGACTGGAAAGTTAAAGAAAACATTGACAGCTCAACTTTGATAGAATTGGGCATGGACGTATCATTCCTTAAATTGCGTGTTAACAAAATGGTAGAATATGCTGCTAAAAACAATTCAAGGCTTGACGTTTTGTTTGATTCATACAAAAAAGATCCAGAGTCTAACAGGTTGACAGAAGTTCTTCACGGCGGTATTTGCTTCTATGGTGGTGGTAAAAACTATAGCGAAGTTATTGGTGCAAACGAAGATCTCGTTAAATTTAACGTAAACTTGTCATCACTTGCTCCGGCAAACAACCCAACAGGCGAAGGTCTTTCTGGCGACGATCTTGATGCGTTCAGACAAGGTATGTTCTTGCCATATGCGGCGGGCACTGAAGACTTCAGATTTATGATGTATACTAAAAACGGTGGTCACTCTTATAGCAGAGTTCAAGAGTTGATCAAAAACGGGGTTGTGAACGACATTGTTTACAAAGCACCAGCAAAACCTGCTGATTATTTTCAATCAAAATAAAATTAAAAAGCATCTCGATTGAGATGCTTTTTTTTGTTTTATAAATTAACAAAATAAAAACCCTGCCGATAGGGCAGGGTAATATTATTCAACCAAAAGGTCATATATTGAAGAATAAACCTGTGTTGCTTTTTCTTCCCATTTTTGATAAATCCATTTTGCAGTGGCTCGGTTTGGAACGTTTATGTTTATTTCAAGGATTGCCTGCGTTGGTTCAAGAATTTTTAAAGCGACGTCATAAGTTCCGTCTGCATTTTTGTGATAGTCAGAAAAATATTCTTGCTTTCTGCGATAACTCATTCTGCTTATTTTTATTTTTTCAGAAACAATTTCACGCAGACTTGATGGAATGCGAACAAAAAAGTGGGCAAGACAAACTCTGCCTTCAGGTGTGATGGTGTAAAGGGGCTTTGTTGCAGAATTGTTGTTTATTCTGAAAATAAAGCTTGCCTCCATAAGTTGCGACAACGCCTGCTTGCAGTCAATATAAGTTATCCAGTTGTTAGAGTTGCAACACAAATCGATAATGGTGTCTTCTGACAAAGGAATTTCCATTTTGTCAAAAACAAACAAAAGCAACAATTTGTTTTGCGTATTGTCCAAAATAGCTGGCATTTATACCTCAAAAATCTTGTTTGCTAAAACAAGGTGACATTTTTTATATTATACTACAACAAAAACAACAATTCAACACTAAAATATCAAATATTTTAAATAAAGATGCTATATTAAAAAATAAAATGCCATTCACAAAACAAAATTGCTGTGGTATAATTTTGTTATGAAAAACGTTACAGAACAAAACAAAATTCAAAATGATATCTATAATTTCTTGCAAAGAGCAAATGCAATGATAGAAAGCAAATATATTCTTGCAGCAAAAAAGATATCCTCTTTGCTTAAAGGCATTGTTGCAATTCCGCTGCTTATGGATAACGTTGCTCATTGTTTAAGGAGTTTTTCTTATGCAACTGAGTTTGCGCGCAACCGCATGTTGGTGTCAGATGGCGACCAGGTTAAAACAAAAATGACTTTGCCGGTTGACAAAGTCAGGTTGTTTACTTTTGTTTTTTGTTTACTGGCAGAAATTGACTCTGGTTCAAGAGATCTTACAAAATTTCTCAACGAATATTTTGAAAGTGGTTCATTGAATGATAGTTACGACAGGTTTTGTGCAGAAATAATCGTTCCGTTCAAAAAAGCGGGTGAAAAAATTCTTAAAGACGCCGACCCTGACTACGTAGATTTGTCATCTGTTCAAAAAGGTTCAGAGTTTTTTGTTGCAGAAGAAATTTATATGTCACCTGCAACAAGCGATTCAGCCATAACTTTGCTTGAAAAAGTTCGCATTCGCCTTGACAATGAT
>JAFVQA010000123.1 GCA_017505015.1 Clostridia bacterium | reverse complement strand
GTGGAAGAAATGTTCCAAGAGCATTTACGCGATAGAAAAGATAATATAAAAGTAAAAACGGCATAACACCGAAATGTTATACCGTTTCTGATTGAAGGCACGCCGCTTGGGGTGAACCTGCTCTATCGCAGGCACCCCAATGAGTGGGTTTTTTATTTTATCAAACGTTTTTAACTTTAGACAAAAATTCTTTAAGACGTGGGTTTTGCGGGTTGTCAAAAAACTCCTCAGGAGTGTTTTGTTCGGCAATAACACCTTCGTCTACAAACAAAACTCTTGATGCAACGCGTTTTGCAAAAGACATTTCGTGTGTAACGATAACCATTGTCATACCGCTTTGTGCAAGGTCTTGCATAACTTGCAAAACTTCGCCAACCATTTCTGGGTCAAGTGCAGAAGTTGGTTCGTCAAATAACATAACTTCTGGTTCCATGTTGAGTGCGCGAACGATAGCAACACGTTGTTTTTGACCGCCAGAAAGCATGTTTGGATATTCGTTTGCTTTGTCAACAAGACCAACTTTTTCCAACAAAGCCATTGCGTCAGCTTCTGCCTGTTCTTTTGTTTTAAGTTTAAGTTGAACAGGGGCAAGCGTCATATTTTTCAACACAGTAAGGTGAGGGAATAAATTGAAGTGTTGAAAAACCATACCCATTTTTTGACGTACCTTTGTGATGTCTGTGCTTTTGTCCATCATATCTACGTCATTAAAATAGATGTGACCATCAGATGGGATTTCCATAAAGTTGAGGCAACGAAGAAAAGTTGATTTACCACTGCCAGATGGCCCAATAATAACAATTTTTTCTCCTTTATAAATTGTTTCGTTAATGCCTTTAAGAACTGCAAGGTCGCCAAAATTTTTAGTGAGACCTGTTACTTTAATGATAGGTGTTTTATCTTTGACCACGAGACAACCTCCTTTCGACTTGTCTTAAAAGGACAGTCAATATAGTAATAAGCACGAGATAAATGATTGCAGAAATAATCAGTGGAACAAATGCATCAAGTGTGCGTGATTGAATCATGCGGGCTGCAAAAGTTACATCAAGAATTGCAATATAACCCATAACAGAAGTTTCTTTTACCAATGCGATAAATTCGTTGCAAAGAGCAGGGAGCGATGTTCTCATGCCTTGTGGAATGATGATTTTTGTAAGAGTTTGAGTATTATTCAAACCAAGACTCAAACCTGCCTCGAGTTGTCCGTGATCAACAGATTCCAAACCACCGCGGAAAAGTTCTGCAACGTATGCGGCAGAGTTGAGACCAAAGGTAATGATGGCAACGGTAATTCCGTTTGGAATAAATACCAACACTACAAAATACATAATCATAAGTTGTAATACAACTGGTGTGCCACGGATGATATAGATATAAATATCGCAAATCCATTTGAGTATTTTTAAACTACCAAATTTTTTGTTTACATAAAGAACAAGTGCGATACACAAACCAATAATGAGACCTACAATAATAGCCCCAAGTGATGTCAATAAAGTGTTTCCAAGACCCTCAAGATAGAGCATGTATCTGTTATCTTTGATAAGAGTGTTATAAAATTGTTCTCCCAAAGATTTTGCTAATAGCATAAAGTTCATTTTATTTTCCTCTTTAATACATACAAACAGGAAGGACAAATGCCTTCCTGTTGCATAAATTTTTGTTTAACTTATTTTGTTTTTGCTACGAGGCAAGTTGCTGGAACAGAGTCAACAACGATTGCTTTGATTGTGCCTTTTTTGAGATCTTCAAATGCAGTTGGAGCATTTTGATATTCATTAAGTTCAGCACCAGTATTTTTCAATACACCGTTTTTGATTTCATTGTCAACCAATTGTGCGCCAGTTGTACCAATTTGAGCACCAATTTTTTCACCGGCAAGATCAGCGAGACTTGTGATATCAGCATCTTCTGCGCAAACGATATATTGTGTAGAAGTGAAGTATGGGTTAGAGAAATCCATTGCATCAGCACGTTCTTGTGTGATAGTAAAGCCTGCAGCAATGCAGTCTGCTCTATTGCTTGTAAAGATTGCTTCGTTCAATGAGTTGAAGTCAATGTTGTAAACAGCAAGTTTTTTGCCCATGTTTTTAGCAACTTGACCCATGATTGCAATGTCAACACCTACGATTTTGTTGCCATCACTAAATTCAAATGGAGCAAATCCGGCTTCAGTTGCCACTGTGAGTGTAGAAGAAGAACTTGTGTCACCTTCGAGATACAATGTAAAAGGAGCTTCAGCATCTTCTACTTCATCATATACGTCTGAATAATAATCAACTAATTTGTCAATTTTTGTTTCGCCAACAGAGCCAGATGTCCAATCAGCAATAACGTTGTTGATTTCAGCCAACAAATCTGCGTCTTGACCTTTTTGAACTGCAATACCATAAGATTCGATTTCCAAACCTTTGATTTCTACCATTTTAGCCTCAAAACCGCCACCGCATGCTGCCAAAGCGAAAACCATTGCTACTGACAAAACGGCACATACAAGACCTTTCCAAATTTTTTTCATATTTTCCCTCCGAAAATAGATTTTTTAATTTTGATGGCTCTAATATACTCCTGTTTATTCTTTTTGGCAAGTGTTTTATGCAAAAAAAATCAAAATTTTCATAAAAAAATTCATAAAACGGCATTTTATGCAAAAAATAATGCATAAACACAAATTTTATGCAGAATATGCAGTGGCTTGAATATTTTTTGAGCTTGTGTTATTATTTACAATATAAAAAAGGTAAAAATTTATAATAAAATTGGATAAAAGAGGTGTTATATATGATAAAAACAAACAAAGAAAAACTTGTTATGCAATCTGCATGTGGTTCAATTCATCACCCAACAATGCGTGCTGCAACAAAAATTGCACACGACAGCAGCATTTGGGCAGTGCCTGCAGTTGGTGGCATTTGCTACAACGTAAAAGTTGGCGACAGCGTTTTTGGTCTTGCGGGCGACCATATTGAACCGGGCGTGTCTGCAAAAAACAGCGACGCTACCGAAAACCTTGCTTTTAACTTTTTGTCTTGCATTGGCAACCTTGCAACCGTAATGTCTGGTGATGCAAAAGGTGCAAAAGGTGTTGTTACAGGCACTCACGGTGGAATAGAACATGTGCTTATCGACTTTGATAAAGAAGATTTAGACAAAATGGCAATCGGTGACAAAATTCAGGTCAAAGGTTTTGGTCAAGGCCTTAAAATAAATGGTTTCGATGACGTAAGGGTTATGAACGTTGACCCACGCCTTTTGGAAAAACTTGACGTTGCTTTAAATGGTGACAAAATTGAAGTTGGCGTAGCCGCAGTTGTTCCTGCTCACCTTATGGGCAGTGGCATTGGCAGTGCAAATGCATATACAGGCGACTATGATATTCAGACAATGGACAAAAACGAACTTGAGAAAAACGGTTTGCTTGACCTTCGCTTTGGCGACGTTGTTGCCTTGCAAGATTGCGACACTACAAACGGTCGTTGCTTCCGCAACGGTGCGGTTACTATTGGTGTGGTTGTTCACAGCGATTGCATTCTCAGTGGTCATGGCCCTGGCGTAACAACGATCATTACAAGCCAGACAAACAACGTTTGCTATCATATAAATAAAGAGGCAAACATTGCCAACGTGATTTGCAGTGATGATTATAAAAACAGTCTTTAAAAAATAAAAGAGGAAATTTATGAAAAAAATAATTGCAATAAATGCAAGTCCTCGTATCAACTGGAACACGAGCCAGCTTGTAAAACAAGTTGCACAGGGTGCTGAGGCACAAGGTGCTCACGTAAAAATAATAGACCTTTACAAACTGGAAAAGTTTACAGGTTGCATTTCTTGCTTTGGTTGCAAAACAAAAGAACATTTGGGCGTTTGTGTTTGCAAAGACGGTCTTTATTCTGTGTTGCAGGATATCAGCAAAGCAGACGGTCTTGTTATTGGCACGCCAAACTATCTTGGTGATATAAGTGCAGGGTGCAGGGCTTTGTATGAAAGGTTGATTTTTCAGTCGCTTACGTATAAAAAAGAGCTTCAAAGTTACAACAAAAACAAAATACCCGTTTTGTTTATAATGACGAGCAATGCTTCAAAAGAGTTTTATCCTGCCATTGGCTATGACAATATGCTTGAAGATTATCGTCAGTCTTTGAACACGTTTGTTGGTCCTACAAAAGTTTTTGTTGCAGATGATACTTTGCAGGTCAACGACTATGACAAATACAACTGGACTATGTTTGACTCTCAAAGCAAAATTTTGAGAAATAAAACGGTTTTTCCCGAACAGCTTAAACAAGCGTTTGAACTTGGCAAACAAATGGTTAAAAATCCTTGGCAAGAATAAATAAAAATACTTTTAAACGGATCTGGTTTTCAGGTCCGTTTTTTATATAAAAACAGGCAAAAGCAAACGCGAGTTTATTTTAAAAATAAACAAAATATATGCAAAATCATTTTTACTATTGCAAAATTTTTGATGTGTGCTAAAATTATAAGATATATAAACAAAAGACATAAAGGTGCCTTTTGGGGGCGGGAGAAAAATGAAAAACCCTTTGATTTTAACTTTTGATTGTGGCACACAAAGCATAAGGTGCACACTTGTTGACAAAAATGGTAACATTGTCGGCATGGCAACGCAACGCACAAAAGAGTGTTTTGCACTCGAACGTGGCTGGGCAGAGCAAAATGCAGACGAATATGCAGTTGCTATTTGCGAGGTTGCACAAAAATTAAAAAATCAATGTGGCGAACTTTGGAATGACGTCATTGCCGTAACTGCTACTGCCGTTCGCGACACAAACGTGTGCATGGATAAAAATGGCAAAGCCGTTCGTCCAATTATAATGTGGCTTGACCAGCGTGAAGCAGAGTTTAATTACAAACAAGTGCCGTTGTTTAACAGATTTTTGCTCAGACTTGTTGGCATGACTGACACTGCAAAAAAACAAGGCAAGGTAACTGCTGCCAACTGGATAAGAGAAAACGAACCTGAAAACTGGAAAAACACTTATAAATATATGACTATTTCTGGCTATATAAATTACCTTATGACGGGCAAATTTATAGAGTCAAAGGCTTGTCAGGCTGCACATATCCCATATCACTACAAAAAACGCAGGTGGAAAAGCACCAGCGATATTCAATGGAAAATATTTAACGTAGATAAAGACAAGTTGTATGACCTTGTAGAGCCTGGTGAAATTCTTGGTTATATAACAGAAGAATTTTCGCAAAAGTCGGGCATAAAACAAGGTTTGCCTGTCGTTGCAACGGGTGGCGACAAATGTTGCGAGGCACTTGGCTGTGGCGTAACAAAAGAAAATATGGCGTGCATCAGTTTTGGAACACAGGCGACAATTCAGTTTGCAACAAAAAAATACGTCGAGCCCGAAACTTTTATGCCGTCTTATACGGCGGTTATACCAGGGCAATATAACCCTGAAATTCAGATTTATCGCGGATACTGGATGGTGACGTGGTTTATAGAACAGTTTGCCGAAAAAGAAGTTGACGAGGCAAAAGAAAAGGGCATTGCAGTAGAACAACTGTTGGACAAACACCTTTCAGACGTTGCACCTGGTTGCGAAGGTCTTGTGTTGCAACCAATGTGGGCACCACCACTCAAAAGTCCTGAGGCAAGGGGAACTATCATCGGTTTTAACCACGTTCATACAAAGTGGCATTTGTATCGTGCTATTATAGAGGGCATAAACTTTGGTTTGTATGATGCATATAAAAAAATCAAAAAGCGTATGAAAGCCAAAATCGACAAAATTATCGTTGCAGGTGGTGGCAGCCGAAGTGACAACGTTTGTCAGATGACGGCAGATATGTTTGGTTTGCCTGTTACCCGTGTTCAAACGTGGGAAACAAGCAGTCTTGGTTCGTCTATGGCAGGTTTCGTTGCGATGGGCGAACATGAAAGTTTTGACAAGGCTGTAGAAAATATGGTTAATTATACCGATACTTTCACGCCAGACAAACAAGCTCACGAGTTTTATGACAAACTTTACGAAGACGTATATAAAAAGTTGTATAAAAAACTTAAAAAACCATACGTTAAACTAAAAAGTCACGTTTGGGATAAAAAATAACAAAAACAACCGCACCTTTTCAAAAGGGTGCGTTTTTTGTTTTGCAGATATTGACAACTTGCAAAAGGTGCATTAAAATAGATATAATGTAGAAAATGGGGGAGAATTCCATTATGAAATTAGAAACAATTTGCGTACAAGGTGGTTACGAACCAAAAAGTGGTGACCCACGCGTATTGCCACTTTATCAAAGCACAACTTATTATTATAAAACTCCAGAAGAAATGGCACACTTGTTTGACGTGCCAAAAGATGGTCATATTTATTCTCGTATAAGCAACCCTACAACTGCTTGTTACGAAGATAAAATTGCAAAGCTCGAAGGTGGCGTTGGTGCAATGGCAACAGGTTCTGGTATGTCTGCAATTATGGCTGCCGTTATGAACGTTGCTCAAAAAGGCGACAACGTGCTTTCTGCCGCAAGCATTTATGGTGGCACTTTCAATTTGTTTAAAATCACTTTGCCACGTCTTGGCATTGATACAAAATTTTTCACAAACGATATGAGCGAAGAACAAATTGAAGCGCTTATTGATGAAAACACAAAAGCTTTGTTTATCGAAACAATTGCAAACCCTGCAATGGTTGTTTGCGATTTTGACAAATTTGCACGTATCTGCAAAAAACACGGCATTTTGTTTATGGTAGACAACACTCTTGCAACACCTTATCACGTTCGTCCTTTCGAACACGGTGCAAACGTTGTTATTCACTCAAGCACAAAATATCTTGACGGTCACGCATCTTGCGTTGGTGGCGTTATCGTAGACGGTGGTAATTTTGTTTTTGACGGCAACCCACGTTATAAAGCATTTTACACACCAGATGCAAGCTACCATGATATCACTTATACTCAAGAAGGTGGTGCAGCTGCATATATTCTTAAAGCACGCATGCAATATATGAGAGACATGGGTCTTACACCAAGCCCATTCAATTCATGGCTCACAAACATGGGCAGCGAAACTTTGCACTTGCGCATGGAACGCACAAGTTCAAATGCACTTGCTCTTGCAAAAGTGCTTAAGGCAAGCGACAAGGTTGACTGGGTTATGTATCCTGGCCTTGAAGATGACGAATATCACGAAATTGCAAAAAAATATTATAAAAACGGTTTTGGTGGTATGTTGGTGTTTGGCGTTAAAGGTGGCAGAAAAGATGCCGAAAACTTTATTCGCAACCTTGAACTTATCAAACAAGTAACTCACATTGCAGACGTTCGCAGTTGTGTTTTGCACCCAGCATCTACAACTCACCGTCAACTTTCAGATGCCGACCTTATTGCTGCAGGCATCAAACCAACAACAGTGCGTCTTTCATTGGGTATCGAAAACATCGACGATATCATTAACGACGTTGTAAACGCACTTGAAAAAATTTAAGGAGATTTTAATGCCAATAGTTATACAAAAAGATTTGCCGGCTTTTGATATACTTACTAAAGAAAATATATTCGTAATGGCGACAAACAGGGCAATCACGCAGGATATTCGTCCTATCGAAATTGCCGTTGTAAACCTTATGCCAACAAAAATAGAAACAGAAACTCAATTGTTGCGTTTGCTTGGCAACACGCCTTTGCAAGTTAATATCACGCTTGTAAACATGGCAAGTCACAAAAGCAAAAACACTTGCGAAAGCCATATGGCAAGGTTTTATAAAAGTTTTGACGAAATTAAAAACCTCAAGTTTGACGGAATGGTTATCACAGGTGCGCCTGTGGAAACACTCAATTTTGAAGACGTCGATTATTGGGATGAACTCGTTGACCTTATGAACTATGCCCGCAAAAACGTTACTACAACAATTTATATCTGCTGGAGTGCTCAGGCTGCACTTTATCATTTGTATGGCATTGACAAAATTCCGTTGCCACAAAAATTCTTTGGCATTTTTCCAACAGTTGCGCTTCAACAAGGCGAAATGCTTACAAAGGGTCTCAGCGACGTGTTTTACGTGCCACACTCACGCCATACTGCCATTATGGAAAAAGAGGTGTATAAACATCCTGAACTTACTGTTCTGGCAAAAAGTGACGAAGCAGGCGCTACTATAATCAAGTCAAACGACAACAAAAACATTTTTATTACAGGCCACGTAGAATATGACAGAGATACTCTCAAAAAAGAATATTTCCGTGACCTCAACAAAGGTTTGCCAATCGAGTCACCAAAAAATTATTTTGTTGACAACAAGTGTGACAAAGTTAATATGAGCTGGACAAGCACTGCAACAATTTTGTTCAGCAACTGGCTCAACTATTACGTTTATCAGGCAACACCATATGATATCGAAGAAATCAACAATGGCGAAGAATAAAAAAGCAAGGCAAACAGCCTTGCTTTTTTTGCTCAAAATTGTATATTGATTTTATAAATTAAAAATGTTATAATAATCAATAGTGAGTAACAAAAAGTGACGTTGCCATTTAATCATTGACAAAAAAAGGAAAAAAATAAATGGAAAACAAAAATCAAAATGCACCAAGACTTACGCCTGAACAGGCAAAAAAATTAAAGGGTATGCTCAACCTGTCAAAATATACAAGATGGGTGTTTTTTGCAAGCATATTGATTGGTGTAATGCTAAGCATTTTGTCGGGCGTACTTAAAGATACGCTTGGCGATGCAATGTTGCTTATATGCGCAGGTGTGTTTGCCATTGCAGTAATCTGTGCAGTAATTATGTTTGCCAACGTAAGACGAATCAAGGCATATTTGTGGAGTCTTGGAATAAAGGTAGAATAACTAAAATATAAAAAATTTTACGTACAACGCGAGGTTTTTTTATGAAAGAAATTACTACAAAGCAAAACTATATTTACAACGGTGCAATAATCAACGTGCGTTGTGACGACATTGTTCAGGAAGATGGCAGAAAGGCAAAACGCGAAGTGGTAGAACACCGTGGTGGCGTTTGTATCGTGCCAATCGACAATGAGGGAAACGTGCTTTTGGTTAAGCAATTTCGCTATGCAATAGGCAAGTATATTTTAGAAATTCCTGCAGGAAAACGCGAGGTTGATGAAGACCCGTTTGAAACTGCAAAACGTGAGCTTTCAGAAGAAACAGGTTGCACTGCAGGTGACTGGAAAAACCTTGGCAGTTTTGTGGTTACACCTGGATATTGCACAGAAAAATTTTATATATATCTTGCAAGAGAATTGCAATATTTCGAGCAACACCTTGACGAGGGCGAACACGTGTCTATCGAAAAAATCAGGTTTGAAGATGCTCTTGATATGGTGTATACAAACCAGATTGACGATGCAAAATCGGTTATTGGTTTGCTCATGGCAAAAAAACTTATCGACGGTTGATTTTTTGTGAGTATAATATAACTATATAATTAAATATATTGAAATTAACACACCTTGGCGAATGCAAAAAAAGGTGTGTTTTTCGTTTAAAAAAACACCTGTTTTACGCTTTGTGTCCAAAGCATAAAAAAAGTTGCAAAAATAGTGTCAAATATAACCATTTATTTTCAAAATGGGTCTAGGCAAAGCATTTTTTTTATGCTAAAATAATACTAACTATAAACCTATAAGGAGTATATTGTCGTTTTATGGATTACAAACAAAGATATGAGTTGTGGTGTCAAAAAGTTACAGATGCTGACATCAAAAAACAACTTGAAGAAATGAAAAATGACGAAAACAAAATTCAAGACAGTTTTTACAAAGAGTTGGAGTTCGGCACTGCCGGTCAACGTGGTATTTTGGGTGCCGGTACAAACTGCCTTAATATTTACACTGTTTCAAAAACAACGCAAGGTCTTGCAGATTATCTCAAAGATATCAAAGCAAAATCTGTTTTCATCAGCTACGACAGCCGTATCAATTCACAATTGTTTGCAAAAACAGCAGCTTGTGTCTTTGCTAAAAACGGTTTGAAAGTATATCTTACAGAAGAATTGCAACCAACTCCGTTCGTTTCATTCGGCACACGTGAAATGGGCTGTGATGCAGGCGTTATGATTACTGCAAGTCACAACCCAAGCAAATTTAACGGCTATAAAGTATACGGTGCAGACGGTTGCCAAATTACAGATGCTGCTGCAAACGCAGTTACTGCAGCAATCGACAAGGTAGACGCCTTCGAAGTTGAACGTGCTGATTTTGAAGAATCTCTTGCAAGTGGCATTATCGAATACGTTCCACAATCTTGCTATGACGAGTTTTTTGCAAGAGTTAAAAAACAACACATGAACGATTGTGACGTTATCAAAGTTGTTTACAGCCCACTTAACGGCACAGGCTGGAAGTTTGTTCCTGCAATTCTCAAAGAAATTGGCGTTAAAGATCTCATCATCGTTGACGAACAATATGCACCAGACGGCAACTTCCCAACTTGCCCATATCCAAACCCAGAAAAACGCGAAGCGTTGTCACTTGGTCTTGAATATGCTAAAAAACACGATGCAGACGTTTTCATTGCAACTGACCCAGATGCAGACCGTGTTGGCGTTGCAGTAAAACACAACGGCGATTATACAATTCTCACTGGTAACGAAATGGGCTTGTGCCTTTTGAGCTACGTTTTGGAAGAAAGAAAACAACGTGGCACTTTGCCAGAAAACGCAGTTTTGGTAAAAACAATCGTTACTACAAACCTTGCTACAAAAATTGCTAACAAATACGGTGCAGAAATGCGCAACGTATTGACAGGCTTTAAATACATTGGCGACCAAATGAACAAACTTTATGATCAAGGTCGCATTGACGATTTCGTTATGGGCTTTGAAGAAAGCTGTGGCTACCTTGTTGGCGACCATGGTCGTGACAAAGACGCAGTAGTTGCTTGCATGGTTCTTATTGAATATGCAAACGTGCTCAAAAAACAAGGCAAAACACTCATCGACAAACTTAACGAAGTTTATGACGAATTTGGCAGATTTACTCACAGACTTAAATCTAAAGAATTTGCAGGCGCAAGCGGCAATGCAAAAATGAAACAACTTTTGACAGACTTCCGCAATATGGACGTTGCAAACGTTGGCGACAAAAAAGTGTTGCAAAAAATCGACTTGCTTGGCGAAAACGTTCTTGGCTTGCCAAGTGCAAACGTTATTATGCTCAACCTTGAAGACGATGCTCAACTTATTGTTCGTCCAAGTGGTACAGAACCTTTGATCAAATTCTATATGACTGCTGCAGAATCTGCTGAACAAAACGAAGTTACTTTTGCACAGATGAACGAATTTATCGATAAAATTTTTGCATAAACAAATCACGCCAAAAGGCAAAAAAAGGAGTGCATTTATGAAAAAAGTGCTTACATTTGATTTTAACAATATGATGAGCGGTATGATCGGCAAAGACGGTATCACTCAACAACAAATTGACAGCCAACTTGCAAATGCTCAAAAAGCACACGCAAAAGTTACTGCAGAAGCAGGTCAGGGCTGGCAAGGCTGGATGGATCTTCCATACAACCAAGATAAAATTGCCGATGATATTATTGCTTGCGCAAACGGCGTGAGAGAAAAATTTGACACATTCGTAGTGTTGGGTATCGGTGGCTCTGCATTGGGTCCATCAGCAGTGTTCAACGCACTTCGTCACCTTCGCTACAATGACCTTCCAAAGGAAAAAAGGGGTGGCCCAAAATTCTACGTAGAAGACAACGTAGACCCAGAAAGAATGGCATCTTTGCTTGACGTAATCGACGTAGAAAAAACAATGTTCAACGTTATTACAAAATCTGGCGCAACAAGCGAAACAATGGCGCAATTCCTTATTATCTATGATTTGCTCAAACAAAAACTTGGTGACAAAGCAAATCAACATATCATTGCTACAACAGACCAAAACAAGGGCAATCTCATTAAAATTGCCAAACAAGAAGGTTTTCCAACTTTCTACATTCCAGATGGCGTTGGTGGCAGATTCAGCGAATTTTGTCCAGTAGGTCTTTTGCCAGCCGCAGTTTTGGGCATCGACATTAAACTCATGCTTCAAGGCGCAAAAGATATGGATCAAATGTGTCGCACAGACGACATCGCTAAAAACCCTGCATTGTTTGCATCTTTGCTTATGCACGTTGCAATGGAAACAGGCCACAACATTTCTGTAATGATGCCATATGCAGACAGCCTTCGTCTTATTTCTGACTGGTATTGCCAACTCTGGGCAGAAAGCCTTGGCAAATCAGTTGACTATGACGGCAAACTTGTATATGCAGGTCAAACACCAGTAAAAGCACTTGGCGTTACAGACCAGCACAGTCAGGTTCAGTTGTATACAGAAGGTCCGTTTGACAAAGTTATCATCTTGCTTGCAGTTAACAACTTCAGGGCAACAGTTGATATTCCACACGGCTTTGCAGATATTCCTGACGTAAACTTCCTTTGCGGCAGCACAATGAACAAACTCATCAATACTGAAATGGAAGCAACAGAATATGCACTTACAAAAGCAGGCAGACTCAATATGCGAATTACTCTTGACAGTGTTGACGAATATTCACTTGGTCAATTGTTGTACTTCTTTATGCTCCACACAGCATACAGCGGTGCAATGCTCAATATCAATACATACAACCAACCAGGCGTAGAAGAAGGCAAAAAAGCAACTTACGCTATGTTTGGCAAACAAGGCTACGAAGCTAAAAAACAAGAGCTTGATTCAGCTCCTAAAAAAGATCAAAAATACATCATCTGACACAGAGGCTTTATGAAAAAAGGAAGCGGAGTTTTGCTTCATATTTCGTCTTTGCCGGGACACGGCATAGGCAGCCTGGGCAAACAAGCCTTTCATTTTGTTGACAGATTACACGAGGCGGGGTTCAGTTATTGGCAAATTTTGCCACTGAATCCTACTTCGCCGTATTGTGGAAACTCGCCTTATTCGTCAAATTCGCTCATCGCGGGCAACAGATACTTTATAAATCTTGACCAGTTTGTTTCATTGGGCTGGCTTGACCAAAGTGACGTTGAGTTGCCTGTGTGCGACAGAGTTGATTTCGAGGCGGTTGACAAGCATCGCAAAGTGGTGCTTAAAAAGGCTTTTGACAATGCGACAGATGAGGTTAAAAAACAGGTTGCAGCCTGGGCAAAACAAAACGAAAGTGTATATACCTACGCACTTTATTCGGCATTTGCATCAAAATTTGGCACACCGTGGACAATATGGCCACAAGGGCTGAAAGCTTTTGACAAAAAGGCAGTAAACACTTATGCAAAAGAGTGTTGTGACAAAATAGATCAGTTTTTGTTTGAACAATACTTTTTCTTTACTCAGTTTGCAGAGCTTAAAGCATATGCAAACAACAAGGGTATAAAAATTATCGGCGATATGCCTGTGTATGCAAGTTTTGACAGTGCAGACGTATGGGCGAACCAAAAATTGTTTGAAGTAGAAGGTTATAAAACAAACCTTTGCGCCGGTGTTCCACCAGACTATTTTTCTAAAACAGGTCAATTGTGGGGCAACCCGGTATATAAAATTGCAGAACACAAAAAAACAGGCTACAAGTGGATGCTCGACAGGTTTTTAATGGCTCAAAAATTCTGCGACGTGCTCAGGGTTGACCACTTCAGGGGATATGAATCTTTCTGGGCGGTACAAGCTGGTGAAAAAACTGCAATAAACGGCAAATGGGTAAAAAGTTTTGGCAAAGAACTTTTCGACAAACTGGGCGAGGTTTCTGACGTGGAAATTATTGCAGAAGACCTTGGCATAATCACTCCAGAAGTTGAAAAACTCATGAAAGATCTTGACTACCCGGGAATGAATATTCTGCTTTTTGCATATAACAGCGAAAACAGCAAATATCTGCCGAAAAATCATTTGAAAAACAGTGTTTCTTATATTGGCACTCACGACAATGACACTCTCGTTGGCTGGCTTAACAAAGTGACCGATTGGGAAAAAGAAAATATGATAAAACAAACCGGTTATGACGGTGATTATAATATTTTCTTTGACGAATTGTTTGCAAGCAAAAGCGACGTGGTCATCGTTTCAATGCAGGATATGCTTGGTCTTGACACAAGTTATCGCATGAACGTGCCGTCTATTCCAAACGGAAACTGGTCTTATCAAATGAAAGAGGGCGAGTTCAGCGACGAGCTTGTTGAACGTTTTGCAAAACTCAACGAAAAATATAACAGATAGTTTTCGTTGGTATCAAAATAACGGCATAAAACAATTTGTGTCGTCATAAATTAAAAATTAAATGAATTCAATACCCGTTGCGCAAAAAGTGCACGTGGTAAAAAATAAAACATGCAATGACAAACAAAAACAAAACTGCAAACGTTGGGGGAACAGTTTTTGCAAGTCATTGCAACAACGTTTTAAAAGGTTGAGAGGAGGAAAGAATAAAAATGCTTACAAAAAAAGAGTGTGTGGCAATGCTTTTGGCGGGTGGACAAGGTAGTCGACTTTACGCTTTGACAAATCAGGTGGCTAAACCTGCGGTGGAATTCGGTGCGAAAAACCGTATCATTGACTTTCCACTTTCAAACTGCACAAACAGTGGTATTGACACAGTTGGTGTATTGACACAATATCAACCACTCGTGCTCAACGAGTATATCGGCAACGGTCAACCATGGGATATGGACCGCACTTTTGGTGGCGTTCACGTTTTGCCACCATATCAAGGTAAAAAGAAATCAGACTGGTATAAAGGTACTGCAAACGCTATTTATCAAAACCTTAGCTTTATCGACAGATATCAACCAGAATACGTTTTGATTTTGTCTGGCGACCATATTTACAAAATGGACTATGACGCAATGTTGCAAGACCACAAAAAGAACAATGCAGACTGCACAATCGCAGTTTTGCCAGTTCCAATGGAAGAAGCAAGCCGTTTTGGTATCATGAGCATGAATGCTGAAAACCGCATTACAGAGTTCGAAGAAAAACCAAAACAACCAAAGAGCAACCTTGCTTCAATGGGTATTTATATCTTTACTTATTCAGTGCTCAAACAATATCTTATCGATGACGAAAACGACCCTAACAGTGAAAACGACTTTGGTAAAAACATCATCGTAAATATGCTCAAAGATGGCAAAAAACTTTGCGGTCACAGATTTGAAGGTTACTGGAAAGACGTTGGTACAATCAAGAGCCTTTGGGAAGCAAATATGGATTTGCTTGGCGAAAAACCAAACTTTGACATTTTTGACACTAAACAAAAAATCTATGCAAGAAATGCAGGTGACCCTCCACAATACGTTGGTGACAATGCTTGTATTCAAAACTCTATCATCGGCAGTGGCGTAGAAATCGATGGCACAGTTATCAACTCTGTAATCGGTTCTGGCGTTAAAATTGAAGAAGGCGCAATCGTTCGTGACAGCGTTATCTTCTCAAACGTAGTTATCAAAAAGAACGCCATGGTAGAACTCACAATTATTGACGAAGCAACAGAAATCGGTTGCAACGCAGTAGTTGGTGCAACAGGCAAAAAAGGCGATATCTGTGTAGTAGCTCGCAACGAAAAAATTGCCGACAACACAGTTATTCCAGCAGGCACAATGTATGACAGTCTCAACGGAGGTGCAAAATAATGAAAGCAGTTGGTATTATTCTTTCTAATATTCACGATAAAAATATTCCAGAACTCACAAAAGTGCGTTCAATAGCATCTGTTCCTTATGGTGGCAGATATCGTCTTATCGACTTTACTTTGTCAAACATGGTAAACAGCGGTATCACAAAAGTTGGCATCATTACAAAGAGCAACTATCAATCTCTTATGGACCACGTTGGTTCAGGTAAAGAATGGGATTTGGTTCGTAAAAACGGCGGTTTGTTCATTTTGCCACCATTCTCTGACAACAGCGACAATCTTTATGAAACAAGACTTCAGGCACTCAACGGTGTTATGAGCTTTTTGGAAAGATGTCAAGAAGAAATTGTTGTTTTGTCAGACAGCAATATCGTTTGCAACATGAATCTTGACGATGTAATTCAAAAACACATTGATTCAAAAGCAGATATCACTTGCGTTTACAAACCAATGACTGTATGCGACAAGAGCTATACAGTAACTTCTATTCAGGTTGACGAAAACGACAACGTTATTGACATTGCATCTGCAAAACCATCAGAATGCAAAGACGTTAACGCAGTTGTAAACCTTTGGGTTATCAACAGAACAATGCTTATCGCTCTTATTAAAGACACTTTGTCAAGAGAATTCAAAGCAGACTTCAACCTTGACGTAATTGGCAAAAACCTTGGTAAAATCAAAGTTGTTGGCTATAAATTTGACGGCTATCTTGCTTGGATCACATCTCTTGCTAAATATTACGAATGCAATATGGAATTGTTGGAAAAAGACGTTCGTGACGAACTCTTTAACCAAAAATACAGAGCAATCTATACAAAAGTTAAAGACTCTGCTCCAACTTCATACCGCAGCGGTGCAAAAGTTAAAAACTCATTCATCGCAGACGGTTGCGTTATAGACGGCATTGTAGAAAACAGCATTATTTCTCGTGGCGTTTCAATCGGCAAAGGTTGCGTTATTAAAAACAGTATCATTTTGCAAGACTCTGTTATTATGGACAACGCAAACCTCAATTGCGTAATTACAGATAAAGACGTGGTTATCAAGAGTGGTCGCACACTTTCTGGTTGCGAAGAACTCCCATTCTTCCTTGGTAAAGGAACTATCGTTTAAGGAGAAGAGTTATGGCAAAGAAAGAAGCTGTAAAAAAAGAAGAGGTTGTTGAACAACCTCAAAGAGAAATAAAAATTCTTTATCTCGCAAGCGAATGTCAACCATTCTGTGCAACAGGTGGTCTTGGTGATGTTATGGGCAGTTTGCCAAAATCTATGAAGGCAATTCACCCAGAAGTTGACGTAAGAGTTATGGTACCACTTTATAGTGATATCAAACAAGAATATAAAGATATGATGTCTTTCGTTGGCTATACTTACGTTGATCTCGCTTGGCGCAGACAATATTGTGGCGTGTTTGAACTTGTTCAGGAAGGCGTAACATATTATTTCCTTGACAACGAATATTATTTCAAACGTGAAGGTCACTATGGCTATTTTGACGATGGAGAAAGATACGCTTTCTTCTCAAAAGCAGCCTTGGCAGTATTGCCACTTTTGGGTTATATCCCAACAATCATCAACTGCAACGACTGGCAGACAGCCCTCGTTCCGGTTTATCTCAAAACTTTGTTCCACGACGAATATTATTGCAATATTCGCACTGTATTCACAATTCACAACATTGCTTATCAAGGCAAATATGACCCTGCAATTTTGGGCGACGTTTTTGGCCTTGGCGAAGAAAGCAGAAGCATCGTTGCATATGACGGTTGCATCAACCTTATGAAAGGTGCTATCGTTTGCTGTGACGTTTTGACAACAGTAAGCCCAACTTATGCCGAAGAAATTAAAACTCCGGAATACAGCTATGGTTTGCACTATATTATCAAACAAAATGCTTACAAACTCCGTGGTATTATCAACGGCATTGACGTAGCATTTTATAATCCAGAAACAGACAAATCAATTTTCGTTCAATACAATGGCAAAAATCTTGATGCAAAAGCAGAAAATAAAAAGCAGTTGCAACAGATGCTCAACTTGCCTGTAAACGAAAATGTGCCTATGGTTTCAATGATTACACGCCTTGTTGACCTAAAAGGTATCGATTTGCTTATTCAAACAGTTGACGAATTGATGAAAAATCATTTACAATTAGTTATTCTCGGCAAAGGCGATGCAAGATATGAAGACATTTTGAGGAGTTTCGAAAATCGTTATCCTAACAAAGTGCGTATCATTATTGCATTCAACCAGGATTTGTCAAGAAAAATTTATGCCGCAAGCGACATTTATCTCATGCCTTCAAGGACTGAGCCTTGCGGTCTTGCGCAGATGATTGCAAGCAGATACGGTACAATTCCAGTAACTCGCGAAACTGGCGGTCTTAATGACTCTATCATTGACTTCGGCACAGGTCACGGTAACGGCTGGACATTTAAAAACTACAATGCAAGAGACTTCCTCTACGTAGTACGCAACGCAGTAGAAGTTTATAACAACCACAAAGATGCCTGGGTTGACTTGCGAAAAATTGTTTATAATACCGACTTCTCTTGGGAAAAATCTGCGAAAGAATACTGGAAAATGTATGAAACACTAATTTAATAGAGAAGAAGGAGAACTATGGCACACATTAAAGATACGCTTACCGCGCAAGAGAAAATCAACGACAAGCTCAAAAGATATTTCAACGTAACGCTTGGCGAAGCAAATAAAGATCAACTTTATAATGCATGCGTTGGTGTTGTCAGAGATGAACTTTTGACAAAACGTCAAGATTTTACTCAAAAACGCATGAAAAAGCGTGGCAAACGGGTCTATTACCTTTGCATGGAGTTTTTGTTGGGTCAATCACTTAAAACAAGTTTGTTCAACCTCAAACTTGACAAAATCTTTGACGAAGCACTTAAACCTTATGTAAATATCGAAGATCTTTATGATATTGAACCTGATGCAGGTCTTGGCAATGGCGGTCTCGGCCGCCTTGCTGCATGTTTCTTGGATGGTCTTGCAGCACAAAACTATCCTGCAATGGGTTACACAATCCGTTATGACTACGGTCTTTTTAAACAACGCATCGTTGACGGCTGGCAAACAGAACTTCCAGACAACTGGTTGCCTGGTGGCGAACCTTGGATGATCCAACGTAAAGACCACTCTGCAACAGTTCGTTTCAACGGCAGAGTAGAATATCACTGGGCAGACGGTCACATGAAACCTGTTTATATCGACTGTGATGAAATTCTTGCAATGCCTTATGAAATGATCATTTCTGGTTATGGCGACGGCGCAAGCACTCTTCGTATGTGGAGTGCAAAAACAAAAAGAGAGTTTGACATTAAAACTTTCGGCACAGGCGACTATACTCGCGTTATGAGATTGCAATCAGAAGCAGAACTTATTTCTAAAGTTTTGTATCCTGCTGACCACCACTTGGAAGGCAAAACTTTGCGTCTCAAACAAGAATATTTTCTTGTATCAGCATCTATTCAAAACATCATAGCAGACCACCTTCGTCGTTGGGGCGACTTGCACACTTTGCCAGATATGGCTGCTATCCACATTAACGATACTCACCCGGCTTTGTGTATTCCAGAACTTATGCGTATACTTATGGACGAACACGATTTCGGTTGGGACGAAGCGTTTGACGTCGTTACACGCACAGTTGCTTATACAAACCACACAGTAATGGCTGAAGCGTTGGAAGAATGGGATCAAAACCTTGTTAAAACTTTGCTTCCACGTATTTATGACATTATTTTGGAACTCGACAATCGTCACAATGCACATTTGCGCAGCAAATTTAACGGTGACGAAAGAAAAGTTCAATCATGCGCAATTTTGTATTACAACAAAGTTCGTATGGCAAACTTGTCAATCGTTGGTTCACACCACGTAAACGGTGTATCAGCATTGCACAGCGATATCCTTAAAGACACACTTTTCAACGATTTCTATCAAGATACTCCAGAAAAGTTTACAAACGTTACAAACGGTATCGCATACAGAAGATGGCTTTGCCAATCTAACCCAGAACTCAATGATCTTATCAAAGAGCTCATTGGCGAAAAATTCATGAGCAAAGCGTCAGAACTCAGCAAACTCAAAAAGTTTACTAAAGACAACACAGTTCTTGAACGCCTTGCACAAATCAAATACAACAACAAAGTTGAGTTTGCAAACTACGTTTACAAACGCACCGGAATCGTTATTGACCCACAAACAAGATTTGACGTTCAGGCTAAACGTATTCACGAATATAAACGCCAACTTCTCAATGCACTTAAAGTTATTGCATTGATGAACGAAATCCGTCACAATCCAAACAAAGAAGTTACACCACAAACGTTTATTTTTGCCGGTAAAGCAGCGTCTGGTTATTACGTAGCAAAACAACTTATTCAACTTGTTTGCGCACTTAGCAGAGAAATCGAATCAGATCCATTGCTCAAAGGCAAAATTAACTGCATCTTCCTTGAAAACTATGCAGTTTCTGTGTCAGAAAAAATGATGCCGGCATCAGAAGTAAGCCAACAAATTTCATTGGCAGGCAAAGAGGCTTCTGGTACAGGCAACATGAAGTTTATGCTTAACGGTGCACTTACAATTGGTACTCTCGACGGTGCCAACGTAGAAATGTCACAAGAAGTTGGCATGGACAACATCTTTATTTTCGGTATGACAGCAGACCAAGTAGAAAACTTGTGGAAAGAAGGTTACAACTCAACAAATCTTTACAATCAAAACGCCATCATCAGGGGCGTTATCGACACACTCAACGGCAGAATCGGTGGCGAAAACTTCTCACACATTGCGCAATATTTGCTCACTCGCTCACCAATTGCAGACCCATATATGTGTCTTGCTGACTTCGATAGTTATATGCAAGCTCACGAAGCTATGGATGCTTTGTACAAAAACCCAACAGAGTGGAACAAAAAATCACTCATCAACATCAGCAAAGCAGGCAAATTTGCCGCTGACAGAAGTATTGAAGAATACGCTAAAAACATTTGGAATCTTAAAAAAGTTTAATTTTTTGATTGTTTAAGATAATTGCGACAGCACCCAAAAGGGTGTTGTCGCATATTTATTATTTTTAAAGTTATCAAAAATCTGGAGACAAAAGCCGATGGTCAGGTTTAACCCTACAAACAAAAACTACAAAAGCATTATTGGCGCTTTGCCTGAAAACAAACCTTTTACACTTTCAATCGAAATTGACAAAAAAGTCAACGAAGGTCGTGTTTTTTTGTGCTTTCACAAAGATGGTGAGGATATTCTCCGTCGTTTTATGCCACTTGTTTCAAGTGACGACACTTTCAACAGGCACAGTATCGAAATAAATTTTGCATATAAAGGTCTGTATTTTTATTACTTCGAGATAGAAACAGGCTGGGGAATAAAATACGTTTGCCCAACTCAATCACTCGATGGCGCATGGTGCGACGAAGTATATTCTCAATATCAGCTCACAGTTTATCGACCAGATGAAAACAAGGCAAACTGGTTTAAAGGTGGCGTTATTTATCACGTTTTTGTAGACAGATTTGCAAAAAGCGGTGAATGTGAATATCCTTATAATGCAATAATCAACCAAAACTGGGGTGAAGTGCCAGATCACCGCCCTGTTAATGGAAAAATCCTTAACAACGAGTTTTTTGGTGGCAACATTCAGGGCATTTGCGACAAACTTGGGTATATCAAAAGCCTTGGCGTGACAACAATTTATCTCAGCCCAGTGTTTAAAGCAAACTCTAACCACAAATATAACACTGGTGATTTTTTGCAGATTGACCCTGGCTTTGGTGATGAACGAATTTTTGCCGACTTTATTAAAAAAGCAGATGAAATGGGCATTAAAGTAGTGATTGACGGTGTGTTTAATCACACTGGCGAAGACAGCATTTACTTCAATAAATTTGGCAGTTATGACAGTGTTGGTGCATATCAGTCTAAAGAATCACCATATTACGACTGGTTTGATTTTGAAATCTGGCCAAGAGAATATAAATCATGGTGGGGAATAAAGTCATTGCCTGCAGTAAACAAACTTAACCCTGCATATATCGACTTTATTTGTGAAAGAGTTGTGCCAAAATGGCTGGATATGGGTGTTGCAGGTTTCCGCCTTGACGTAGTTGACGAATTGCCAGATGCTTTTCTTGACCCATTGTGCAAAGCAATTAAAAATTGTGGTGACAAAGTTATTATCGGCGAAGTGTGGGAAAACGCAACTGACAAAATTTCTTATGACGTGCGACGCAGATATTTTCAGGGTGGTCAGCTTGACAGCGTTATGAACTATCCGCTTAAAGATGCAATCATAAACTATCTCATCTATGGCGATGGTCATTTGCTTAAAAACGTTGTTTTGCAACAAATCAACAACTATCCAAAAGATAGCCTTGACAAACTTTTCAACTTGTTGTCATCACACGACACAAAACGTATAGTAACGGCACTCAGCAATATCGAAATTTCTAATAAAGACAATCAGGCAACTTTTAAATTGTCTGGTGAAATGAAAGAAATTTGCCAAAAGAAACAACTTCTTGCAGCAGTTTTGCAATATACTTTGTATGGTGTGCCATGTTTGTTCTATGGCGACGAAGCGGGTCTCGAGGGTTTTGGTGATCCGTTCTGTCGACAATGTTATCCATGGGGCAAAGAAGACACAAAATTGGTTGAGTTTTATCGCAACCTTGGCGAATTGCGCCGTGACGAACTTTTTGTTGACAGCGAAGTTAAAAACGTGTCTTTCACTGACGGAATTTTTTCATTCGAACGTGCAAAAAACGGCAGTTGCTACAAAATTTTCGTTAATGCAGACAAATGCGAAAAACAATTGCAGGATATTGAAAATTGTTTGATTAAAATGGGTAATATTGTCGAAAAAAATATTATTCCTGCATATGGATTTGCAATTTTAAAAACAAAATAAAAAGACTTTAAAAATGGGGTTTGACACAGATTTATCTCTGTGTTAAACTCTTTTTATATATAATGGAAATAATAGGGATTTTTATCCCTTATGGAGGAAAAATGCTCAGCAAAACCCCACCAAAAGGCATGAGAGATATCTTGCCTGCAGATTTGGAACTCAGACAACAAATTTTAAACACAGTAAGGGGAGTATATACTTCTTACGGCTTTACAGAAATAGAAACTCCTTGTGTAGAAGATATTAAAACGCTCACTTCAAAACAAGGCGGCGATAACGAAAAACTTATTTTTAAAATTCTTAAACGTGGCGAAAAGCTGGAAAATGCATCACAAGACCAACTTTCTGATCTTGGTTTGAGATATGACCTCACAGTGCCACTTTCACGTTATTATGCAAACAACAACGGCAATTTGCCAAACGTGTTTAAAGCAATCCAGATTGGCAACGTTTGGCGTGCAGAAAGACCACAAAAAGGTCGTTTCCGTCAGTTTGTTCAATGTGATATTGATATTATTGGCGAAGAAAGTTGCATGGCAGAAATGGAACTTATTTCTGCAACAACAACAGCATTGTCAAAACTTGGCCTTAACGGCTTTACTGTAAAAATCAACGACAGAAAAATTCTTAAAGGCCTTGCACAAAAAGCAGGTTTTGCCGAAGAAAATTTTGACAACGTGTTTATAGCTCTTGACAAACTTGACAAAATTGGCAGTGAAGGCGTTGTTCACGAACTTGTTGGCGAAGGTATGGACAGTGCAAATGCACAAACTCTCATTGATCTTGCAAACGATATTTCGCAACAAGGTTTGCAAAAAGCAAAAGAATTGCTTGAAGGCGTTGTAGATGCAAAAGTTTTCGATGATCTTGCAACTATCATTGGCGTTAACAACAGTGAAAGCTTTAAAATCAAGTTTGACTGCACTCTTGTTCGTGGAATGAATTATTATACAGGCCCTATTTTTGAAATTGCAGTAGACGGCTTTGGTGTGTCTGTTGCCGGTGGTGGCAGATATGACAATATGCTTGGCAGATTTTTGAACAGAAACGTTCCTGCCTGTGGTTTTTCTATCGGCTTTGAACGTATTTTTACAATTTTGCAGGAACAAGGCAAAAAGCCAGAGCAAACACGCAAAAAAGTTGCCTACGTTGTAGATTCTCGTTGCAATGCCGAAATTATTGCAGACGTTTTTGCAAAAGCAAAACAAGTCAGAGAACAAGGCGACGTTTGTCTTGTTGCAAAACGCATTAAAAACTTTGGATATTTGTTAGAACAATTGCGTGGTCAGGGTTATGGCGAAATATGGCAAGTTAATGAAAGGGGCGAAATTAGAATAACAGACTGATTATGGAAAAAATAGATAAGAAAAAAGACAAAAAGAAAGTTGTCGTGCCACTTGATAAGGCAGAAAGATACGAAGTTTCGGCAGACCGTGGGTTAACTCAGGGGC
>JAFVQA010000019.1 GCA_017505015.1 Clostridia bacterium | reverse complement strand
GACTATGCAAGTGAAAAAGTTGCAGTCGAGGGCTTTGTACCTTATTATATGTACAGGCAAAAATACGTTATCGGCAACTTTGAAAACGTGGGTTATTGTTTGCCTGGCAAGCAATGCAAATATAACATTGATATGATGGAAGAAGTTGCGAACATTTTTGCTTGTGGTGCAAATGCTATTTCTAAAAGAGTTTTTCTTTCACAAAACCGTATAGAAAGGGCTCCAAACGTTAAAGATTTTACTAACTATATTGAAAGAATTGATGAAATGATAGAAAGAAAAAAAGGCTTGTTTTTAGGTTGAAAATCAGTTTACAAAAAATATAGTTTATGGTATATTATTTCGGTACCGATTGCTTGGTGAAACGATTTCTCCAACGTTTTACTCAGTGATCAGGCGAATTTATATTATGGAGGAAATAAAAAATGGCACACATCGAAAAATCTGAAATTATTGCTAAGTTCGGTCGTAAAGAAGGCGACACTGGTTCACCAGAAGTTCAAATCGCTCTTTTGACAGCTCGAATCAACCACTTGACAGAGCACCTTAAATCAAACAAAAAGGATCACCACTCAAGACGTGGTCTTTTGCAAATGGTTGGTAAAAGACGTGGTTTGCTTGACTATCTCAAAAGCACAGACCTCGAAAAATACAGAAAAATCATTGCTGATCTCGAACTCAGAAAATAAAACAACAGGGGTGGAATATCATTTTCCACCCATTTTTTTAGATATAATTGGTAGTTGTTAGGTAGGAGAAAGAAAAAAAATGACAAAATTTGAAAAACGCGAATGCCAAATCGGTAGCAGAAAATACTATATTTTCGAAACTGAACTTGGCGGAAAAACTTTGTCTGTAGAAATCGGCAAATATGCTGAACAGGCAAATGGTTCTTGCATAGTCAGAATGGGCGAAACAGCAGTTATGGTAAACGCTACACTCGCTAAAACACAAAGACCTGGAATTGACTTTTTTCCACTTGGTGTTGACTTTGAAGAAAAAATGTACGCAGTTGGCAAAATTCCTGGTGGCTTTAAAAAGAGAGAAGGCAGACCAAGTGACAAAGCAATTTTGACTTCACGTCTTATTGACCGTCCAATCAGACCACTCTTTCCAAAAGGATTTTTTAACGACGTAACCGTTATTGCTACTGCAATGTCAGTTGACGGTGACAACTCTCCAGAGGTTTTGGCAATGATTGGTTCATCAATCGCTTTGTCAATTTCTGACATTCCATTTGCAGGTCCAACAGGTAGCGTTGCCGTTGGTATCGTTGATGGTCAATACGTTATCAACCCAGACTGCAAACAAAGAGAACAAAGTACTTTGGCTTTGAACCTTGCCGGCACAAAAGATGCTATCATGATGGTTGAAGCTGGTTCAAAAGAAATTTCTGAACAAGAAATGCTCGGTGCAATTTTGTTTGGTCACGAAGAAATCAAAAAATTGTGCGATTTTATTGAAAAAGTTGCTGCCGAAGTTGGCAAAGAAAAAATCGTTCCTGTTTTGAACCTTGTTCCAGAAGATATTAAATCAGAAATCAAAGCTTATGCAAGTGAAATGCTTGATAAAGCACTTGAAACTTTTGACAGAGCAGAAAGACAACGCAACGAAGATGAGGTAAATGAAAAAGTTACTGCTTATTATGCAGAAACAAACCCAGATTATCTCCCATATATCGGCGATGCATTGTATGCACTCACAAAAGAAAAAGTAAGAGCAAAAATCATTAACCATGGTATTCGTCCAGACGGCAGAAAAACAGACGAAATCAGAGAAATCTGGTGTGAAGCTGGCATTATGCCAAGAGTTCACGGCACAGGCGTGTTCACTCGTGGTATGACACAAGTTATCACAACTGCAACACTCGGCACAATTTCTGAAGTGCAAAAACTCGAAGGTCTTGATGAAGATACTTTCAAGAGATATATGCACCATTATAACTTCCCTGGTTATTCTACTGGCGAAGCAAAACCACTTCGTTCACCAGGTAGACGTGAAATTGGTCACGGTGCTTTGGCTGAAAGAGCTTTGGAACCTGTTATTCCAAGTGAAGAAGAATTTCCATATGCAATCAGAACTGTATCAGAAGTTGTGAGCAGCAACGGTTCTACTTCACAAGCAAGTATTTGTGGTTCTACATTGGCTCTGATGGATGCTGGTGTTCCAATTAAAGCTCCTGTTGCTGGTATTGCAATGGGTCTTATGAAAGACGAAGAACAAGGCAAAGTTGCTATCTTGTCAGATATCCAAGGTCTTGAAGACTTCCTTGGTGATATGGACTTTAAAGTTGCCGGTACTACAAAAGGTATCACTGCTATCCAAATGGATATCAAAATTAAAGGTATCGACAGAAATATTCTCGAAACTGCTTTGGAACAAGCAAGAAAAGGCAGATTGTTTATTCTTGGCAAAATGAATGAAGTTTTGTCTGCGCCACGAGCACAATTGTCTAAATATGCTCCAAAAATCATTTCATTTGATATCAACCCAGAAAAAATTAAAGAAGTTATCGGTAGTGGCGGTAAAGTTATCAACAAAATTATCGAGCAAACTGGCGTTAAAATTGATATTACAGATGAAGGCAGAGTATTTATTGCAACTTCTGATTCAGAAATGGCAGAAAAAGCAAAATCTTTGGTTCTGAGTATTGCTAAAGATCCAGAAATCGGTGATGAATACACAGGCAAAGTTGTAAGAATTATGGACTTCGGTGCTTTTGTTGAACTTGCTCCAGGCAAAGACGGTATGATTCACATTTCTAAACTTTCTAAAGAAAGAGTAGAAAAAGTTACTGACGTTGTTAACATTGGCGACGTTGTAAAAGTTAAAGTTATCAAAATTGATGAAAAAGGCAGAATTGACCTTAAACTCGTTAAAAAACTTTAATAAATCCACAAAACAGGAAAATATAAAATAATTTACAGGCATAACAGAATAAACTGTTGTGCTTGTTTTTTTATTGAATATATATTATGAATAAGTGTTATCTAAAAAAAGGCCGTGGCTATTTTTATTGCTTGGTGTTATAATTTAGATAACAAATCTTAATAAAACCTATGGAGACGCATATAAATAAAAGCATTATCAAAGTTGCACGTGGATTAGAAAAAGCATATAAAATTAGCATCTTATAACGCTGCACAATTTTACAAAATGAACAAAAGTGGCGCTGTTGGGGCGGGCTATAAAGCGGATCTTGTTATTTTGGACAACGTTGAAAAAGTTGATATTTCTATGGTTATTAAAGATGGAAATATTGTTGATGATAAATGGCTTAATTCTTTTACAGATGAACTTAAAGATGAAAGTTTGTTGCATACGGTTGTTATTGATAAAGTAACGATTGAAGATATAAAGTGTGCAAGAAAAAATCAAAATGACATATTAGAGTTGGTTCCTAATCAGTTGCTAACTTTGCATAAAAAAGAAGAAGTACCAGGAATAAATGATTTGTTTGTTCCGAATAAAGAATATAACAAACTTGTTGTTGCAGAACGCCATGGAAAAAATGGAAACATTGGTGTTTGCCCAATTAAAGGATATGGCATAATAAATGGGGCGGTGGCAACAACTGTATCTCATGATTCACATAATATTATTGCAGCAGGTGATAACGACGAAGATATTGTGTGTGCAATCAACAAGCTGAAAGAAATACAAGGCGGATACGTTATTGCATCAGGAGGAAGGGTGGTTGATGCATTGCCTCTTGCGCTTGCTGGGTTAATTAGTATAGAAAAAGCTGAAGACGTGCAGAAGCATATTGGAAAGATGGTTGAAATTGCTAAAAAGATGGGGGTTTCTGATGGTGTTGATCCGTTTACTACTCTGTCTTTTATGGCCTTAACTGTTATCCCTGAAGTCAGATTGACAGAAAAAGGTATGTTTGACGTTACGGAAATGAAATTTATTTAATTAAATTAAGCGTATTAGTTTTATAAAAAGTATTTTTTACGTTGTTAAATAAAACCTAAAGCCGAGCTGGAAAATTCAGCTTGGCTTTTTTATTGTCAGCTATTGTTGGATGCATGATTTATTCATAGCAAATTTATTTTCTGCATAAATATTTTTGAGGTGTTTATGAAAAAAACAGGTGAAAATTTATTTGTAAATGTCTTTGTAAATGTTATAATATGTTTGGTAATAATTTCGATATTTTCTGTTAGCCTTGCTGGTGAGGTTTTCACTTTTTCAACGGCAGAAAGTGACAAGCCTATTTATAAAGGAAATCAGCAAAAAAACAACATAAGTTTGATGTTTAACGTTTATCAAGGTACGGAATATATTGATGGAATTTTGCAGACCCTTGACAAACATAATGCAAAAGCAACTTTTTTCGTTGGTGGATCGTGGGTGGCAAAAAATCAGTCTGTTTTGCAAAAAATAGTGGATAGCAAAAATGAAGTTGGCAACCATGGGTTTTTGCACAGAAATCATGATAAAATAAGCCTTGAAAAAAACAAAGAAGAAATTTATCTTTGCCATGATATGGTTTTTAAAACTTGCGGAGTAAAAATGACCTTGTTTGCGCCCCCAAGCGGAGCATTTTCTCCATCTACACTTGTTGCCGCAAATGAATTGGGATATCAAACTATTATGTGGTCTAAAGATACTATAGATTGGCGTGATCACGACAAAAACGTTATTTTCGCGCGTGCAACAAAAAACCTTTCTAATGGTGATTTGGTATTGATGCACCCAACAAAGGAAACACTTGAAGCATTAGATGATGTGCTTGCAGAAATAAAAAGACAAAATTTTGAGATTGTTGTGGTAAGCGACAACGTGAAATAGTGAGGAAAAGTTATGGAATACGTAAAACAATATGAAAATGGACTTAAAGTTGTAGTAAAAGAAATGCCAAGCTTGTATTCTTTGAGTGTTGGTTTTTGTGTTGGTGTTGGCAGTAGTCTTGAAGATGAAAGTAACAATGGTTTTTCACATTTTATAGAACATATGATGTTTAAAGGAACACCAAAACGTACTGCTTTTGAAATTTCTGATTCTATTGACAGAATTGGTGGTCAGATAAATGCGTTTACTTCTAAAGATATGACTTGCTATTATGCAAAAGTTGGTGCAAACTATGCTGAACAGGCTGTGGAAATCATCAGTGATATGTTGCTCAATTCGCTTTTTGACAAAGAAGAACTTGACAGAGAAAGAAAGGTTATTCTTGAAGAAATTTCTATGGGTGATGATCAGCCTGATGAAGTTTGCCATGACCTTATTGCAGAAGCATTTTATGGTAACGTTGGTTTTGGGCAAACTATCATTGGTACTAAAGAATTGATTGGTAAAGCAACGAGAGAAGATTTGTTTAAATTTATGGACAGGTTTTATGTTTCTGGTAATATTACGATTGCGTTTGCTGGTAATATCAAATTTGAAGATGCCTGTGCATACGTAGAAAAATATTTTTTAAATAGCGTAAATGTTGGCAAAAAGGCAGAAAAAGTGCCTGTTTTAAAAACAAATTCTAATTATTTGTCAAAAACAAAAGACGTTGAACAAGCACACATTTGCATTGCGTTTAACGGTTTGCCAATGGATGATGAAAGAAAATCTGCATATGCAATTTTTGGCAGTATTTTTGGAAGTGGTATGTCAAGCAGACTTTTTCAAAAAATAAGAGAAGAACATGGCATGGCATACACTGTTTATGCTTATCCTTCATATTACGTAAATAATGGTTATCTTGAAATTTATGCAGGAACAAACCCTGCGAATATAGAAAAAGTTTTGGATCTTGTAAAAACAGAAATTGACAAAATTGTTGCAGAAGGTGTTACGGAAGATGAATTTTTGCGTGGAAGAGAACAGCTTAAGGGTGGTTTGCTTTTGTCGCAAGAAAATAGTGCAAATGTAATGGTTTCACTTGCTAAAAACTGTTTGCTTATAGATAAAGTCAGCAGTGTTGAAGAAAGAATTGCTGAGGTAGAAGCAGTTACT
>JAFVQA010000122.1 GCA_017505015.1 Clostridia bacterium | reverse complement strand
TGCGCAAATTTGATTTTAGTTTAGTTGTATAAACTATATATTTTTTAGAATTTTCAGTTGATTTTTGGTTTTTAGGCACCTTTTTTAATTATTTTTTCAACTTTATCCATATTTTACATATTGTTTTTTTGATTAAAATATAGTTAATCTACATAAATTATGTTGTTTTGTCAGGTTTTGACGGCTTTTAAAATATTTTGTCAATATTGTTTATCTTAATAAACTATTTAAAATATCTTTGAATAATCTCTTGTAGTTTGGATTTATAAACAAGGTTACCACCAGTCTGCTCACCACCAACAAAACAAAGCGGTGGATACACCACACACCACCAGTTGTCACCACTGCCACTGCCAAGATTTACAACAAGTGCGTCATATTCACCCTGTTCCAACACAAAGTCACCATATGCTCGGGTTGGAAAAGTTTCTTTGGTCACTTTTGCAGACGATTTGTAATCAAATCCGTTTTTTTCAAGCACGGTGTTGGCAACGTCACAAATATGCTTGCTGTTTGCCACCACAATTTGTTTCGCTTTGCTTTTGTCCGTTGCTTCTGCAAGCAAAGGCGTTAAATATTCCACAACGGCATCTTTGACCATATACTTAACGTTTTGGTCAACCTGTTCGTTAGAATTTGCTCTTATATGTATGCGAAGACAATCTTTGTCATCAAAAGACGAACAACCAACCATGCCAAAAAACAAAATTGCAATCAAAAGCAAAATAATTAGTTTTTTCATAACACACTCCAAAAAAAATAAACGTGCACAAATTATGCACGTTTTGTTTTTGTTTTATACCTGTCTTTTACATTTCTGACATCAACTGATTGAATATAACCTTAAATTTTTTGGGGTTTTGTTTTTGATAGGTTATTGCAACGATATCCCCAACCTGCGGAGGTCTGTGACTTGCTTTTATCCATTTTTTACGCAAATATTCTTTGCCCTCGACAAAATATTTTATCTTTACCACATAAGGAAAAATCGCACCGTCACAAGGACCAAATCTTATCGCCTTTGTTCTTATTTTCAGCCACCATTGTTTTTTTGCAGAAATTATTTCACCTGTAGTCTGCCCCACGTTACTCCTCCTTATATTTTAAACTCCACAAATTCAATACCAAAAGCACGGCTTTCAACCGGCACGGCAAAAATATCCTGTTTGCAAAGTTTTTCTGCAAGAAACTGACTTTCAACAAGGCTGTCGGCAACCAAAAACAAACAACTGCCACTGCCCGTCATGCAAACTTTGCCAAATTCGCTCACTTTGTCAAAAATTTCTTTAAGCTTTGGTTCTATGCTAAACGCAGTTTGCTGCAAACCGTTTCGCACGTGATTGCGGATTTGCGGTAAATCTTCGTTTTTAACCGCTTTTATCAGTTCGTCGTTGTTTGCAAAGTTAAAATCAGGGTTTTGGTCGAAAGTTTCAAAAACTTTGCGTGTAGACAGACCGAATGGCGGCATTATCACAACAAAATCAACGAGCGAGTCACTTTCAACAGTCTGCACACATTCACCTTTGCCACCAACACGGGCAAGCCCACCAGTCATCATATATTTAACGTCACTGCCAACAATTTCGGCAATAGGATACACTTGTTCCAACGGTATTTTGTACCATTTTGCAAGAGCCACCAAAACGCCTGCAGCATCGGCACTGCTTCCGCCAAGACCACCTTTCATCGGTATACCTTTTTTAATGGTAATGTCGCAACCAGGTGTATTGAATTTTTTTGCAAATTCACTTGCAGAAGTCCATGCAGTGTTTATCACGCCAATATTTTTGTCGCAATGCACACTAATTCTGTCGTCTGGGCGTGGCACAATTCGTATCTCGTCAAAAAGACTGATACTTTGGTTAACCATGTCAAGCTGATGATATCCGTCTTGCTCACACGAAAGCACGTTTAAAGCAAGATTAAGTTTTGCATATACACGAAGTTTTATCATAGATTAGAAAAATAATATAATAAAATTTATCAAAAATCAATAGGTATTCTGCAAAAAAATAAACCACCGCAAGGGTGGTTTTGTTTAATTTATTTTGCGATATACCAAAATTTTTTTGTCTTGTTCAAGTGGCAAAACAAGGCCCGGATTGCATGCAAGCAAGTCTTCGTGCGAAGTGCCAAGATATTTTTGAAGTTCCCACGACGTCATGCCTTTTTTGCCCACCAAAATTTCTATGCCACAGTCGTCATTTTGCTTTTCGCCAAGCAGTTGCACATCTGTTATTGCAAGATATTTTTGACAATCAAAGCAGTTAACGGCAAATTTAAGCCCAAAATCTGCGTTTATTGCCCCACGAACAATTTTTACAGATATTTGCGTAACACAAACGTTTGACACCTCACAAAGCAAATCTGAGCCCGTTTGCACTTTTGTTTGCACTTTTGTTTGAAAATCCGCTTTCAATGGGCAGGACAACACCTTGTCTTCTGAAACAAAAAGCAGGTTGGCATTAACAACACCATCTACAAACAATGTTGAGTCGACACAGATTGTTTTTTGAATATTTACTACAGGGTTTGTCACACACAAAATTTCGTCAACGCCAGAAATCTGTTCAACAACGTTTGCACTCGTTTCGTGACACAAATATTCTTTTGGACAACAACTGTGCAACGTTTTTATATTTTGCTGGGTGTGATTTTTTAAACTGAACGCATCGCAAACAAAAGACCTTTGCTGAGTTTTAAACACGTTTGCCACAAGTTGAGCAGAAATTTCAAGCGAAAACTCTTTTGCATTTTCTTCGCTCATTTCTATGCGGACTTTTGTGTTTTTTGTTTTAACACAACCAAACGCCACACACTCGTCATCTGCATCAGAAGACGAAAATTCTTCTTCAAAAGGGGTTTTTATCACTGTTGACCTAACATCTCTGTCGTCACGCATATAGGTTACACAGGTAAAAAACTCGCCTTTTGCTGTGACCACACCTTGCTCACAAACTATCGAATTGAGCAAAGCAGTTGTTTCGGCAAGCAAGATTTTTGAAAAATCGTGCTTAAATTCGACTTCGTCAACAACAACAAAGTCTTTTTTTACACCCGATTTTTGTTCGCACAGCAAAGCATCGTGTTTTTTAACAAGCAAATCGTCGCAATCTGTCAAAACGTCGCACTCTTCGCTCATCAAAGCAAAAACTTTGCAAACCACAACACATTTTGCATTGACAACGTTGTCTTGCAAAGTATAGGTCAAATCAACCACTTCACACGGCATATCTGCCTTTGTGTCGGCCGTTATCACGTTGTTTTTGAATTTATCTGCAAAATCGTTTGCATAGTTTAAACTTGCAATATTGCCATCGTTGTCCTGCACGATTGCCTTTACGTTAAGTTTGCCATCAAACAAAATTTCCTGCGACAAGCATTCTGCCGACAACACCGTTGCATCTGCACAAATGCCAAGCACATTTATTTGCTGACTTTCTTTTGCAACAAGACGAACTTCTGCAACAGTGCGACACTCACCCAGAAAAACTCTTTGTAAAGTGGGCATTTTTTCAATTTGTGGTTTCATACAGTCATCCTCCGATCAACCGATTTTTACGATATACCATATGCCACACAACAAATTTTTATGACTGCTCTATAATTTTAAACTTTACGTCACCACACAAAACGTCTTGATAAGTGCACGAAAGCCTGTCAAAAACGTCACTTTCTATTTTAACTACAAAAACAGAAGAATAAACCTGGTCTATCCTTCCTTTAAAAAACTGAATTTTGTTTCTGCCTTTATTAAGCCTTATTTTAAGGTCTTTGCCTTTTAACTGTTCTATTTTATTTTTTATCACGTCTAAATTGCAAACTTGTTTTTTCATAACGATATTATTGCCACTAATATTTTTTATAAACAAATGCAAAACAAAAAACCGTGCATATCTGCACGGTTTTAAAACACTTATATTAAAATATTAAAAATCGTCGCCTTCATCATCGTCTTCTTCGTCAAGATCGATGTCGTCAACGTCGCCAAGTTCTTCAAACTCTTCTTTATATTCTTCGTCTTCTTCATCGTCGAAAGAATCGTTAAATTCGTCGTCCTGGAGTTCTTCCAACGGAATTTCCATTTCTTCTTCGTCTTCTTCTTCATCGATAGGTTCGTCGATAAAGTCTTTCCAGCCTTCGTCTTCTTCGCTTTCACGAGAATTTTTAGCTTCGAGCTCTTCCATGCAGAATGCACACATTTCTTCGCCTTCTTCAATATAATTATTTTTGCAAATTGGGCAAAGTTCTTTAATATCGTCATCTTCAATAAAAGAGCTTGGTGAAAGATTGAGTTCTGCTTTGCAGATATCACACATTTCAAGGCGAGAATCGATATAATTAAGGTCACATCTTGGGCATTTTACGTAAGTGATTTTTGTCATTGATTTAAACTCCTGATTTGTTATCTCAAATGCAATGGCATTATATACACAAAAATCTCTTTTGTAAATACCTTTTTTAAAAAAAAATAATTTTTTAACAATTTTATTTTTAAATCACAACTGAAGTTTGAGGTCGTTTTGCTTGATCCAGCCGATTTTTTTGAGCAATCTTGTCATTGCCCAGCAAATAACACCTGGCAAAACAAAGAACAAAAGTGTTATGCCCAACGTGAGCATAAGTGGTGAAAGTGATGCAGAAAACTCAATTGTACTGAACACACCAACAAGACCTGCAGTACCCATACCACCGCCTGTAGCACCACATTTAAGTCCAAACAAGCAAGTAGACAACGGACCGCAAATTGCACTTGCAACAACTGGTGGAATAAATATTTTGGGGTTGCGCATTACGTTTGGAATTTGCAACATGCTTGTACCAAGACCTTGCGCAATAAGACCAGACCAGCCGTTTTCTTTAAAGCTCATTACAGCAAAACCAACCATATGGCATGCACAGCCAACAACAGCCGCACCACCCGCCAAAAGCATTGCATCACTTGTTATACCTTGTGCAAGCGCCACCCATATAGCAGCAGACGAAGTTGGCAAGGTGAGCAAAATGCCCATTACAACGGCAATGATAATGCCCATAAAAAATGGAGTAACCTCGGTAGCCAATGCAATGCCTTCGCCAATTTTTGCAATAAGCCACGTTACAGGTGGACAAAGTGTAATTGCAACCACGCAAGTGATGAGCAAAGCTCCAATAGGAATAAAAATAATGTCAAGCCTTGTTTTGCCTGCATAAAGCTGACAGATTTCTGCAACAGCCAACGAAGTGAGATAAGCTCCGATTGGGTTGCCAATGCCAACTGCCACAGAAAAATCAGGCAACCAGCCACTTGCATTTGCGCCAACCATGCCGGCAGCAATGCAACTGAACAAAGTGAGCTTATCTGTTTTCAGCATATACGCAATACCTGCACCAATACCCGCACCCATCATAAACTTGGCAATAGTCGCAACCTGATTTAAAAGGTTGCCCACCATATTTTCGCCACCAGCATTGACAAGATTGGCAATTTGCGCAAAAATCGTGCCCGCAATGAGTGTAGCAAACAAACCGAGCGCCATACCACTGAAAGCATCTATAAACCAACGTTTGGCAAAAAACTTAACTTTACCAAAAACATTACTTTCTGACATATAAAAACCCCTTTTTATCACCCTTTTTATTAAAGGATAAAATTCAATAGGTATACTATATATCAAAAACACCAATGTGTCAAGACATATGTAAAGATTGTATTGTTTGTTAAAAGCAAACAAAAAAAGCCTGCAGATGACCACAGGCATTTTAAAACAAATAAAAAAAGTCTGCTTGTTGCAGACATATATAAAAGGGAGTCTCACCCTGTCACTTTTATATATAAAAGGGAGTCTCACCCTGATGCTTTTGACATAAAAACAGCCAGGGTCTTGCCCCTGACCTTAGATTTTTTACATAAAAACAGTCAGGCAAAACCTGACTCCTTTAATGTGGACATTGTGAGAATAAGTAACGAAACCACAGTTACGGGTTTGTTGGCA
>JAFVQA010000121.1 GCA_017505015.1 Clostridia bacterium | reverse complement strand
TTGGATGATCGAACCAGAAATTGCATTTGCAGACTTGCAGGATAATATGCAACTTGCACAGGATATGGTTAAATATATCATCACTTACGTAATGGAAAACTGCAAACAAGAAATGGAGTTTTTCAACCAACGTGTTGACACAGGCCTTATCGAAAGACTTACAAACCTTGTTAACAGCAAATTTGGTCAGGTTACTTATACAGATGCAGTAAAAATTTTGGAAAAGAACAACGAAAACTTCGAGTTTAAGGTATATTGGGGTTGCGATTTGCAAACAGAACACGAAAGATATCTTACAGAAAAAGTGTTTAACGGCCCAGTATTCGTTACAGACTATCCAAAAGAAATCAAAGCATTCTATATGCGTATGAACGACGACAACAAAACTGTTGCCGCAATGGACATGCTTGTTCCTGGTGTTGGCGAACTTATCGGTGGCAGTCAAAGAGAAGAACGCCTCGATCTTTTGGTTGCCCGCATGAAAGAACTTGGCCTTAACGAAAAAGATTATTGGTGGTATCTTGACCTTCGCAGATACGGTGGCACAAAACACGCAGGCTATGGCATGGGCTTTGAACGTATGGTAATGTATCTCACAGGTGTAAACAACATTCGTGACGTATTGCCATTCCCACGCACAGTATCTAACGCAGAGTTTTAATTTAACAACAAAACAAAGATTTAATAAAAAACACGGAAAATTCTTTCCGTGTTTTTGTTTTTTGTGCTAAACTTTTGTTATGCACGAAATACAGGCAAAAAGCATTCTTTCAGCAAAAAATGGGGTTAATATTTATCGTGGTTGTCAGCACGGTTGCATTTATTGCGATTCTCGCAGCAAGTGCTATAATATGGATCACGATTTTGATGACGTTGCAGTAAAAACAAATGCATTGTCTTTGCTGAAAGATGCTCTTACAAAAAAACGCAAAAAATGCATGATAGGCACAGGCAGTATGTCAGACCCATATATGCCGTTAGAGGAAGAGTTATGCTACACACGCAGGTTTTTGCAACTGCTTGATTATCACGGTTTTGGTGGCACAGTGATTACCAAGTCAGACCTTGTTTTGCGTGATCTTGACCTTATAAAAAGCATAAATCAAAAAGCAAAGTTCGTTTTGCAAATGACAATGACCACTTTTGACGAAGACTTGTGCAAAATAATCGAACCAAACGTGGCAACAACAAAACGACGTGCAGAAGTTCTTAACATTATGCGTGACAACGACATTCCAACAGTTGTGTGGCTCAGCCCTATTTTGCCTTTTATCAACGACAATGCAGAAAATATCAACGGCATTTTAGATTATTGCATACAGGCAAAAGTAAAGGGGATCATTTGCTTTGGAATGGGCATGACATTGAGAGAGGGAAACAGAGAATATTTCTATCAAAAACTTGATGAGCATTTTCCTGGGGTAAAAGAAAAATATAAAAGACTCTATGGCGACAGTTATGCTGTCAATAGTTTTGCAAACTCAAAACTTACAAAACTTTTTTATGACCGTTGCAACCAACACGGCATAATGACAGACGTTGGGCAAATTTTTGATTATATAAACCACTTTGAAGAAAAACAATCGCAACTGTCACTTTTTGATTTGTAATAAATGATTAAAACAAACCTTCTTTGCAAAAACTTGCAACAGGAGGTTTTTTATTATGAAAAAAAGCAGAAAAATCAAAAATAAAACACAAAACCAAATTTTGCGTTACGTTGTAGAAAATTTTCACAGCGAAACAGACACTTTGGGCAGTTACACTGGTTTGCCAAATGGCAATGACAAAACACCCATGCAAGACGCCGACGATTTGTAAAGAAAACAACTAAATTTTACTATTGATAAAATTATTGTGTTCATATATAATATGTGTATCAAGAGGAATGATTTATGGGATTGTTTTTTGATATTGTGGATGCGATAATTGATCCATTAGTAAAAAAGGGTAAGGGAAAATATGGGGAAATGCAAGTTAATGCAAAGTTAAACCCATTGTTTTTTGGTAAAT
>JAFVQA010000120.1 GCA_017505015.1 Clostridia bacterium | reverse complement strand
GCCAACAAGATAAAATAAATTTTCTTACAATGCGTCATGAAGGTGCTGGTGCGTTTGCTGCATCGGCTTACGGAAAGCTTACAAGACGTCCTGCAGGAGTGCTTACTATTGCAGGCCCTGGGGCAACGAATTTGTTAACAGGCTTATATGATGCAAAGCTCGATAAAGCTCCAGTTATTGCGTTGACAGGGCAAGTGCCTTCAAAAGATATAGGCTACAATATTTTTCAAGAAGTTGATTTAAACGCGTGTTTTGGCGATGTTGCAGTGTGTCAGCATACGATGTTTGGTGGTGCAGATTTTTCAAAAATGGCGTCTGATGCATACAGAAATGCTGTTCAGAAAAAAGGAGTATCGCAAATAATAATGCCAGATGATGTTCAAGCGTTAAAAGTCGATAAAAACAATGTATCTGCTTGTAATATTGCTGAAGTCGAAATTCAGCCAAGTGCAGAAGCTTTACGCGAAGCAATAGCACTGATAAGAAAAAGCAAACGCGTTGTTATTGTCGTAGGTGATGGTGCTTATTCGTGTGGGCATTTGGTAGAAAAACTTGCAGATATTTTGAAGTGTGCAGTTGCCACAACGTATCGAGCAAAAGGGATGATTAGCGACGATTTTCCTTACGCTTGTGGAGTTATCGGGCGTAGTGGCACAGCAGTTTCAGCACACTTTGTAAACTCTGCCGATTTGATAATTAGTTTTGGCGTTGGCTTTAGTAGGCACTCGGCAATCAATGTTGCGCGAAATGTTGTGCAAATTGATGTTTCGGCAGAGGCTTTTGGTAGATTTTTTAAGCCAACAGTTGCAGTTCATTCTACTTGTGCATCAGCTCTTGAAGTTTTTATTGACGCGTTGAATGACGGGTATTTTCTTTGTCAAGATTTGACAACTGAAATTCAAACGCAAAAAAATCTTTGGAAAGAAGAAAAACAGCGACGTAGTAAAAACAACTCAGAAGGTGCGATATCTTCGGCATTTGTGTGTGAAAAACTTTCTAAGATTATTCCAGCCGATGCTATTGTTTCTGTCGATGTGGGTAATGTTGCGTATTCGTTTGGCAGATATTTTGAAGCAAAAAATCAAAGATTTTTGTTGTCGTGGTATCTTGGCTCGATAGGTTGTGGATTGCCGTCTGCAATAGGAGCTACTTGTGCAACAAAAGAAAAAGGCGAATTTTACAATCGCAAAGTTGTCGCAATTGTCGGCGATGGTGGCTTAGGACAGTACTTGGCAGATTTTTCTACATTGATAAAATACAATTTAAACGTTTGTGTTGTTGTCTTCAACAATAGCGAGCTTGCAAAAATTTCGGCAGAGCAAAATAACGCAGGTTTTGATAAGTGGGAAACATCGCTTACAAATCCAAATTTTGCCGAGTACGCACGCAGTTGTGGTGCGTATGGTGTGCGAGTATCTAATGCTGACGAGCTTGAGATGAAACTTGCAGAAGCTATGGCAATGTCAAAACCGAGTTTAATCGAGGTTATGACATCGCCAACAGCTACATAAACAAAGGGTATACGTATCCTTTTTTCAGTGATAGTAAATTACTTAGGTTTTTATGAAATCTTGAAATCGCTAAAATTAGGCAATATATTTTTTTTTGAAAAAATATTCTCACTAAAATAGCGACTTTGGGGGGATTAGGTAAATAATTAGTTG
>JAFVQA010000119.1 GCA_017505015.1 Clostridia bacterium | reverse complement strand
GCAAAAATATACGGTGTAACCGACAGAAGACACAGAGAAATTATTTGTGATGCAGTTGCCAGGGGTTTTGAAACCGTGCCTCCTGTATATCCAACAAGACGTGGCAGCACAAAAGTGTTTGACATTCGTATTCTTGTTGACCTGTGCGAACTTGTTGCAACAAACAAATCTATCGACGGTGTTGCAATCGTTGCAAACCCTGCTCATCAGGTATATCTGTTTTCAAGACTCAAACGCAACGGCATCAAAATTTTTGCCTGCGACAATCTTGACGAAGACAGTGCAAAATTTGTGGACGAAGTTTTGTCTTTTGGCTATAATGATCCAAACAGTGTTTCAAAGAGCAAAAAGGCAAAATCAGGCGATGAAATCGTGACTGAAACACCTGCTCCACAAGAACAGGTTGAACCACAAGAGCAGACAGAAGAACCAATCGTTGAAACTGTTGAAAATGCAGATGAACCGGTTGAACAACCTGTTGAAGAAATTGCAGAAGTTGACGCTGTTGAAGAACAATCTGAACCGGTTGACGAACAGTTGCAGGATGAAACTGTTGCCTATGCAGAACAAGCTGAAGAACAACCTATAACAGAAGTTGTTGAAGAAATTGTTAAAGCAGTTGAGCAGGAAGTTGCAGCAGTGAACGAGCCTGTTGAAGAAGCAAAAGTTGTTGAGCAAGAAGTTGCCCAAGAACAACCACAAGTTTTGGCTCAAGAGCCAGAACAAGAAGAAATTGTCGTTGAAGAAATCGAACCTGTCGAAGAAGACGACAACCTTGATATTTTGAGACAAATTCAACAAATAAAGCAAGAAGTCCCAAGCAGTGATGACGAAGAGGACGAAGCATTGATTGAAAAAATCAAGCAACTTTTGGATGAATTTAACTAATATACTTTATTTATAATTCAGGAGGAAAAAATGGCAAGAGTTATTTTTGACACTGACAGATGCAAGGGATGCGGACTTTGCGTTACGGCATGTCCTAAAAAAATAGTGCATATCAACAATGACGTAGTTAACGCCATCGGTTACAACCCTGCAGAAGTAACTGAAATGGATAAATGCATTGGTTGTGCAATGTGTGCAACTATGTGTCCTGATTGTGTTATTGAGGTTAGGAGATGAGTATGGAAAAAACATTGATGAAAGGCAATGAAGCTATTGCCGAAGCTGCAGTAAGAGGCGGCTGTCGTTTTTTTGCGGGCTATCCTATCACACCGCAAAACGAAATCCCAGAGTATCTTTCAGCACGTTTGCCAGAAGTTGGTGGAACGTTTATTCAAAGTGAATCAGAAGTAAGTGCTATCAATATGGTTTATGGTGCTGCATCAGCAGGTGCAAGAGCCATGACTTCTTCTTCAAGCCCTGGTATCAGCTTGAAACAAGAAGGTATCAGCTATATTGCGTGTGGTCAAATTCCATGTGTAATTATCAACATGGTTCGTGGTGGCCCAGGTCTTGGCACAATCTATCCGGGACAAGCAGACTACTTCCAGGCTGTAAAAGGTGGTGGTCACGGTGACTACAAACTTTTGGTTTACACACCTGCAACAGTTCAAGAAGCTGTTGACATTACTTACAAATCATTTGAAATGGCAGATAAATATCGCATTCCTGTGCTTATTTTGGGTGACGGTACTATCGGCCAGATGATGGAACCTGTTGTGTTGCCTGAAATGAAAGATCCTGCAACTTTCCCAAGCAAAGAAAGCTGGGCTCTCACAGGTTGCAAAGACAGACCAAAAAATTATATGACAACTCTCGATATGGATCCAGACAGACTTGAAGCTATCACTGACAGATTGTTTGACGTATACGAGCAAATCAGACAAAACGACGTTGAATACGAAGAATACATGTGTGACGATGCAGAAACTGTTATCGTTGCATATGGTATCGTAAGCCGTGTTGCAAAAGCTGCAGTAAATGCATTGAGAGCACAAGGCAAAAAAGTTGGTTTGTTCCGTCCTATCACAGTATCACCTTATCCAGACAAGGCTCTTGGCGCACTTGCTGATAAAGCATGCGTTAAAAAATTCCTTGTGGCAGAACTCAGCAAAGGTCAAATGGTAGAAGACGTTCGCCTTATCGTAAACGGCAGAAAACCAGTTGAATTCTATGGCAGAACAGGTGGTCACGTTATTAACACAGAAGAACTTATTGAGGTTATCGAAGGAGGTAAACGCTAATGGAAGAAAAAATCGTATTCAAAAAGCCTGCCTTGCTTGAAGATAAACCTTTGCACTACTGTCCTGGTTGCACACACGGTATTGTGCACAGACTTATTGCAGAGTGCGTAGAAGAACTTGGCATTGCACCAGAAAACGTTCTTGGTGTTGCACCTGTAGGTTGTGCAGTATTTGCATATGAATATTTCCGTTGTGACATGGCAGAAGCAGCGCACGGTCGTGCTCCAGCCGTTGCAACAGGCATGAAACGCGTTCATCCAGACAAACTTATGTTTGTATACCAAGGTGACGGTGACCTTGCAAGTATCGGTATGGCAGAAACTGTTCACGCCGCAGCAAGAAACGAAAACTTTACAGTTATCTTTATCAACAACGGCATCTATGGTATGACTGGTGGCCAAATGGCTCCGACTACTTTGGAAGGTCAATATTCAACAACAAGCCAAAAAGGTCGTGACGTTTTGGTAAACGGTTATCCAATTCACGTTTGCGAAATGCTCTCACAACTCAAAGGTCCACAATATATCGAACGTGTATCAACACACGATGCACAACACGTTCTCAAAGCAAAAAAAGCAATCAAAAAGGCATTCCAATATCAGTTGGAAGGCAAAGGCTTCTCTATGATCGAAGTTTTGGTTGCCTGCCCAACTAACTGGAAAATGAGCCCTGAAAAAGCATTGCAACACATCAAAGACGAAGTTACAGAATACTTCCCACTTGGTGTATATAAAGACAGAGGCTAATGAGGTGAAATATGAAGACTGAAATGATTTGCGCCGGTTTCGGCGGACAAGGTATGCTCAGCCTTGGTCAGGTTGTTGCATATGCGGGCATGTATGATGGCAAATCAGTTAGCTGGCTTCCATCTTATGGTCCTGAAATGCGTGGTGGCACTGCAAACTGTTCTGTCGTTGTAAGTGACGACGAAGTTGCAAACCCAATGATCACAAGACCAGACATCGTTGTTGCAATGAACAAACCTTCTGTTGCAAAATTTGTGGATACAATCGTTCCAGGTGGTTATATTTTCGTTAACTCATCTTTGATTGACACAAAGGTAGAACGCACAGATATCAACGTTGTTTACGTAGATACTTTCAAAATTGCTCACGATGGTGGCAACCCAAAAGGTACAAACGTTGTTATGCTTGGTGCTATTGTTCAGACAACAGGCATCATCAGCATGGAAAACGCTAAAAAAGCTTTGGCATATTCTTTCAAAGCAAAACCAAAACTTATCGACATCAACCTTAAAATGTTCGACCTTGGTTGCGAAAGCGTAAAATAACAAATATTAAAAGGCACGTTAACAGCGTGCCTTTTTTGTTTGCTCAAAACTGTCTTTTTTGTTTGTTTTTTGCATATTATTTGTCTATGACAATGTGGGAAGAAAAGGCTTTTTTTAAAGATGAGCAAAGCCTGTTTGCAGGGCGAAATTTTTGTGTGTATGGCAACAATATGGTTGTTGTGCAGGGCTTTAAAAAACTTGTGTCGGCAAAAAATGATGAGGTAACCTTTGTCTATGGCAATGGCTTTTTGTCTGTTTTGGGGCAAAATCTCGCCATCAAAAAAATGTCGAAGGGCTATGCCGTGGTTGTTGGTGCTGTTAAACAGGTTGTTTTTTGATTTTATGTGCATATGTGCACAGGAGGTTTTTGTGCTTTGGTGGACACGCCTTCGCATAGAAGGAACTAATATAAACAGACAGTTTGACAAAATGATAAAAAGTGGAATAACTGCAAAAGATATTAAAAGACAAAACAAAAAGTGCATAGAGTTTTGTTTGCCTGCAAGTCAGTTAAAACGGGGTATTGATTTTTTTGCAAGTGAGTGCTATAATGTATTAACTATAAATAATGCATTAATATGCACTTTTGTTCAGTTTTTAAAAAAGCGCTTTGTTTTTGCATTATGTTTTGCGTTGATGGTTGCAAGTCTTTTTGTTTTGCAAGGATATATCTGGAAGGTCGATATATCAGGCGATATGGACGAAAGGGTGGTGCAACGTGTGCTTGACGAAAGTGGTTTTGTGGTTGGCATTGCAAAAAACAAAATCAGCCTTGACGAGGCAGAAAACCTTGTTTGCAACAAACTGCCACAGGCAAAATATGCAATAGTGTCAATAAAAGGAAGCACGCTGTTCGTCAAAGTTTTTAAAAAGCAACAGCCACAAAACGTTATAGATTTTAACGATGCCAAAAACTTGTATGCCTGTTGTGACGGCATAATTTCGCGCATTGTTGTAGTGAGTGGAACTCCTCGTGTGCAGGTGGGTGACCAGGTTAAAAAAGGGCAACTGCTTATTGAGGGTGTTCGAACAAACAACGACCAGACAACTCAACCAGTTCGTGCGGTTGGTCAGGTGTTTGCAGACGTAAATTACGTTGGCAGTGCAAAGTTTAACAAATATAAAACGGTGTTTATAAAAACAGGCAAAAGCAAAAAAGTTTTTGGTTTGAGTCTGTTTGGTTTTAAAACGAAACCAAACGTTAATCTTTTTGAAAATCAAATTAAAGAAGAAGATGTTAAAACATTTTTTCCTTTGCCAATAAAAATAACTACAACTACTGTGTATCAAACGGAAAAACAAAAACAAAAAGACGTTTTTGACGAAAAGTTTTATAAAGATCTTGCGTTGAAAAACGCCATTCAACAAGGTGTATTGTTTTTTGACGACGTTGTATATGAGCAGGTTCCTTGTGATGACGGCATTGTGATATACGCAAAAATAAAAGCAGAAAAACAAATAGATACATATTAACAATACGGAGGATGACTTATTGTCAAAATTCACAAAAATGGTTGACGTGCCAACGGTAGACATACTGGCAAAAATTTTCGGCAACCTTGATGAAAACGTAAATATCATAGACAAAGCTTTTGAGGTTGAAGTTAGCAACAGAAACGGCAGTATAAACGTTTGCGGAAACGAAGGCGACGTGTTGCTTGCCGAACAGGCGATTAAAAAGCTCATTGACCTTGCGATAGCAGGTGACGTTATAGACGTGCTCAAAGTAAACCACGTTTGCGATCTTGCCGCAAAAGGAAAACTGGGCGAACTTGACAGTTTGCTTACAGACGTTGTCGCCGTTACTACACGTGGCAAAATTATCAAGAGCAAAACGGTGGGTCAAAAAAAATACGTAGATGCAATCAAAAAGAACACCATTTCTTTTGGCGAAGGCCCTGCCGGCACAGGAAAAACCTATCTTGCTGTTGCAATGGCTGCATCTGCATATAAAAACAAGCAGGTAGACAGAATTATTCTCACCCGCCCTGCGGTAGAAGCGGGTGAAAAACTTGGCTTTTTGCCAGGTGACCTGCAAGAAAAGGTCAACCCATATCTCAGACCTTTATACGATGCGTTGCAAGAGATGTTCGGGTATGAAAATTATTTAAAACTGATGGAAAAGGGAGCGATTGAAATTGCACCTTTGGCATATATGAGGGGTCGAACTCTCAACAATGCTTTCGTTATCCTTGACGAAGCTCAAAACACTACGAAAGAACAAATGAAAATGTTTTTGACTCGTCTTGGTGAAGGAAGCAAAATGGTTATCACAGGCGACTTGTCACAGGTGGATTTGCCACCAGACAAAAAAAGTGGTTTGCGCCATGCAATGCAGGTGCTTCGCGACGTAGAGGGAATAGCAATCAAAAAAATGACCCAAAAAGACGTTGTAAGACACCCATTGGTGCAAATGATTGTAGAAGCTTATGAAAAAGCAGAAAAAAGCAAGTGAGGAAAAATGAACAAATTTAAACTTAATAAGAAACAACTTTTTTCAACAATAGCTGCAATGTTTGTTTTGTATGCAGTTATGAGTGCATTGACTTATTTCTTTTATATGTCAGGCTTTTTTATGATGCCTTGGGAAATCATAAGATTTTTGGGTGTCAACCTTTTGTTGGTTGCAGTTTTTGCAATTTATCTTTATTGTGCAGATATCGAAGTGCTTAAAGACATAAAGCAAATGATAGCTCTCGATGCTCTCATGGTGTTTGGTTTTGCAGTATATCTTTGCATTGACAAATGGCTTTCGCCTTTTGCAGTGCCATATGCATTTATTGCATTGACTTGTGGTCTTATCATCAGCAGAAAATCAGGCTTTATTTCATCATTGGTAGTAGTGCTTATGATGTTTTTTGCGCAGGCATTTTCTGAAATTACGGTTACTTCATACATACCTTTGTTCGTGGGTGTGACAGGTTCAATCTTGTCATCATATACGCTCAGTTCGCAAAACAAACGCATAAACTACATTGCCGTTGCGGCTTTGCTTGCGGTGCTTACTTGCGCCAGCAACCTTATCCTTACAATGGCAGCAAGTGAACAGGTAGAAATCCTTAAACTGGTTGTATTCAGTTTGCTCAGCGGTTTTATTTCTGTTGGTCTGTTTATGCTTACTGTTCCTGTGCTCGACTCAGTTTTCAACTTCCTTACAGACTTTCGTCTTGACGAACTCACAGCAACAGACGCACCTTTAATGAAAAAAATGTTTGAAGAAGCTCCAGGTACTTTCAACCATTGCCTTACAGTTTCAAACTATACAGAGGCGTGTGCATCTGCAATTGGTGCAAACACACACCTTGCTCGTGCGGCTGCATATTATCACGATATTGGCAAACTTAAAAATCCGGTGTATTTTAAAGAAAATCAAATGGATGGCCACAACCCTCACGACGAAATCACTCCGGAACTTTCAACAGCCCTTATCAAAAAACACGTTTCAAACGGCATGTTGATTGCTAAAGAATATCATTTGCCAGAAAAGGTTGCTGTGTTTATCACAGAACACCATGGCACAATGCCAATTCAGTTTTTCTACAGCAAAGCGCAAAAATATACAGATGGTCGCCTTGATGATACAGGTTTCCGTTATGACGGCCCAACGCCAACAAGCAAAATTGCCGCAATCCTTATGATTTGCGACTCAAGCGAAGCTGCTTTGCGTGCTCTTTCTGTTGACAACCGCATGAAGGCAGAAGAAATTGTTGGCAACATTATCAACGACAGACTTAAATATAAACAGTTTGACAACTGCGACATCACAATGCAGGAACTCAACATTATCAAAGAAACTATCGTATCAGTTTATATCGGCATCAGCCACAAGAGGATTGCATATCCTGACCAAAAGAAAGAAAATGAAAGTATTGCTTAACAACGCTCCGCAAAAATTCAAGGCTACCTTTAAAAAGGTTGCAGACGTAGCAATGGAAATTTTAGGGCAACCAAAAGAACTTTCGGTTGTTGCAACGTTTGTAGACAGCGACGAAATAAGAGAGCTCAACAGCGAATATCGTGGAATAGACAGGGCTACAGACGTGTTGAGTTTTCCAACGATTGACAACAGTGACCGTGGCGTTATAGACGTTTCGCTTTATCCATTTGAAACGGATTGTCGCACTGGATATCTCAACCTTGGTGATATCTTTATCTGCATGGACGTTGCAGAAAAACAGGCAGAAGAATATGGCCACAGTTTAAAACGCGAAAGTGCATTTTTGTTTTTGCATGGTCTGTTGCATTTGCTTGGTTATGACCATATCGAGCAAGAAGACGAAATTCAAATGAAAAATGCGGCAAACAAAATTTTGTCTGCCTGCAAAATAGAGAGGTAAAAGTGGAAAACTTTAAATCAGGCTTTTTGGCATTGGTGGGCAAACCAAATGCGGGCAAATCAACGTTGCTCAATTCACTCATTCAACAAAAGGTTTCTATCGTAAGCCCAAAACCACAAACAACACGAAACAAAGTGCTTGGCATTTGGACAGAAGACGATTGCCAGATGGTGTTTGTAGATATGCCGGGCATTATCAAGCCAAAAAACACACTCGGTCAGTATATGGAAAAATCTATTGACAGTGCTGTGCGTGACGTAGACGCTATCGTTTACGTTACCGATGGTCACAAAGGCATTGGCGACGAAGATATTGACCTTATGCAAAAATATGGTGCAAAGGGCGTGCCTATGGTTGTTGTTGTGTCAAAAACAGACATTTGTCAGCCAGAAAAACTTATGCTCGAACTTGCAAAACTCAACGAGCTTGATTTTGTAAAAGAAATTTATTGCATAAGTGCAAAACGCAACCGCAACGTAAATCAGCTTAAAGACGGTCTTAAAAAATATCTTACAGATACCATCAAATATTTTGCAGACGATGACGTTACAGATAAGTCTCAAAGATTTTTGGTTACCGAAATTATCCGCGAAAAAATATTGCTTTTGTGCGACAACGAAATTCCACATGGCATTGGCGTTACACTCAACAAAATGGAGTATAACAAACTCAAAAAAATGTGGGATATCGATGCCAACATTATCGTAGAAAAAGCAAGTCACAAACCAATCATTTTGGGCAAACAAGGCAAAATGATAAAACAAATTGGCACATATTCACGCGAAAGTATCGAAAAAATGCTTGAAAGCAAAATATATCTTTCTTTGTGGATAAAAGTTAAAGAAGACTGGCGCAACAGTGACTATATGCTAAAAGAAATTGGCTACGACAAAAAAGAATTGTAAAAGCTGACAAATAATAAATGCATGCCTGCACATACTTTCTCAAAGGGAGGGAGTATATGCAGGATTTTGACGAAAATATTATCTGGCAGTTGTTTGAAAAAACGGGCAATCCGGCTTATTATTCGCTATACAGCCGGTTAAAAAAACATGACAGAAAAGATAATTGATGCAATTGTTCTTAAATCACAGGACTTTAAAGACAACGACAAAATCGTATATTTGTTTTCACCGGCAGAAGGCAAGTTTTCTGCCGTGCTGAAAGGCGTAAAAAAGGCATCCGCAAAACTTAAATTTGCAGGAGAGCCTTTTTGTTTTGCCGAATTTACCTGTGTAAAACGTGGTGACATGGCAACCATAACAAATGCATACCAAAAAGAAAGTTTTTTTGAATTGAGAAACGATATAACTGCTTTTTATGCGGGCGTTTCTGCCTTGGAAATCGTGTCTGCTTTTGCGCAGGAAGGTGTTGCTGACCCTGCCTTGTTCGTTTGCCTTGTCAAGTCACTTTCGCTCATGGTTCAGGGAGTAAATCCCAAAACAGTTCTTGCACATTTTGCCTTGTGCGTGCTTGACAATTTTGGTCAAAAACCATGTTTTGAAACTTGTGCTGAGTGTGGTGCAAAAGTAAAAGAAAGCGTTTTTTGTTTTGACGTTGGCGGTGTTTTGTGTCAAAACTGCCAGAACGATTTTGCTATGCCACTTGACGAGGGTGTTCGCAGGGTGCTTGTAAACTTGTCAGCTTTTTCGCGCGAACAACTTGCAACTTACAAAATGAGCAACGTGCTTGCAGACAAAACTTTGCATTTTTTAAACGATTTGTTTGAAAAAAACTTTAAAAAAATAAACAGTCTTGCACAACTTTTGCAACTTTAAAGGAAAACCGTACAAAAGCCAGTTTTTGTACGGTTAATTTTTTAACGAAGTTTGTTTAAATATTATTTTATATTAAAATTAGAATTACTTATTGATTTTTTAATAAATATGATTTACAATTAGTTAGATTAAAACACATAATCTAATATTGTGTAAAAATAGAAGGAGAAAACCTATGAGCAAATACGTTTATATGTTTAGCGAAGGCAATGGCTCAATGAGAGAATTGTTGGGCGGTAAAGGTGCTAACCTTGCAGAAATGAGCAACCTCGGTTTGCCAGTTCCACAAGGTTTTACTATCACAACAGAAGTTTGCACAAAATACTACAACGAAGGTCAAGTTCTTTCTGACGACGTTAAAGAACAAATCTTTGAAGCTTTGGCAAAAATCGAAGAAATGTCAGGCAAAAAACTTGGTGGCACAGAAAACCCATTGTTGGTATCTGTTCGTTCAGGTGCAAGAGCATCAATGCCAGGTATGATGGACACAATCCTTAACCTCGGTCTTAACGATGAAGTAGTTGAAGTTGTTGCAAGCCTTACAAACAACCCAAGATTTGCTTACGACTCATACCGTCGTTTTATTCAAATGTTTTCAGACGTAGTTATGGAAGTTCCAAAATCTAACTACGAAAAACTCATTGATGAAATGAAAGAAAAGAAAGGCGTTAAACTCGACACAGAACTCGATGCAGACGACCTTAAAGAACTTACAAAACAATTTAAAGCTTATTACAAAAGCGTAAAAGGCGTTGACTTCCCACAAGACCCTAAAGAACAACTTATGGCAGCTATTCTTGCCGTTTTCCGTTCATGGGACAACCCACGTGCTATCTATTACAGAAGAATGAACGATATCCCATCAAGCTGGGGTACTGCTGTTAACGTTCAATCAATGGTATTTGGTAACATGGGTTATGACTGTGGCACAGGCGTTGCATTTACTCGCAACCCATCTACAGGCGAAAAGAAGCTTTATGGCGAATATTTGATGAATGCACAAGGTGAAGACGTTGTTGCCGGCATCAGAACACCACTCTCAATTCAAGAGCTCGAAAAACAAAACCCAGAAGTTTTCAAACAATTCAACGAAATTTGCAAAATCCTTGAAGATCACTATAAAGATATGCAAGATATGGAATTTACTATTGAAAAAGGTAAACTTTATATGTTGCAAACACGTAACGGCAAACGTACAGCCGTTGCTGCTCTCAAAATTGCCATCGACCTTGTAAACGAAGGCAAACTCACAAAAGAAGAAGCTTTGATGAAAATCGAACCAAAACAACTCGATACATTGCTTCACCCACAATTTGACGCTAAAGAACTTAAAGCTGCTACACCTATCACATCTGGTTTGCCAGCAAGCCCAGGTGCTGCATGTGGTAAAGCTTATATGACAGCAGAAAAAGCAATTGCTGCTTCACAAAAAGGTGAAAAAGTTCTTATCGTTCGTCTCGAAACTTCTCCAGAAGATATCGAAGGTATGGCAGTTGCAGAAGGTTGCTTGACTGCACGTGGTGGTATGACATCTCACGCAGCCGTAGTTGCTCGTGGTATGGGTACTTGCTGTGTAGCAGGTTGTGGTGACCTCGTTGTAGACGAAGAAAACAACTGCTTCTCAATCAAAGGCAAAGTATTCCACGAAGGTGACGTATTGTCACTCGACGGCAGCACTGGTAACGTTTACGACGGCGCTATCAAAACTGTAGAAGCTTCTACAGGTGGTGACTTTGGCATTATCATGGCTTGGGCAGATGAATGCCGTGCACTCAAAGTACGCACAAATGCTGATACTCCAAACGATGCTGCAGTTGCAGTTAGATTTGGTGCAGAAGGTATCGGTCTTTGCCGTACAGAACATATGTTCTTTGAAGCTGATCGTATCATGGCTGTTCGCGAAATGATTCTTTCTAAAACAGTAGAAGGTCGCAAAGCTGCTTTGGCAAAAATTCTCCCAATGCAACGTGGCGACTTTGAAGGTATCTACAAAGCTTTGGAAGGCCGTCCAGCAACTATCCGTTTCTTGGACCCACCTCTCCACGAATTCGTTCCTCATACAGAAGACGAAATGAAAGTTTTGGCAGAAGATATGGGCTTGACATTGGCTGACGTTAAAGAAGCTGTTGATTCACTCCACGAATTCAACCCAATGCTCGGTCACCGTGGTTGCCGTTTGTCTATTACATATCCGGAAATTGCAGAAATGCAAACAAGAGCCGTTATTGAAGCTGCTATCAACGTTAACAAAGAAATGGGTTGGAATATCGTTCCTGAAATCATGATTCCGCTCGTTGGCGAAGTTAAAGAACTTTCATACGTTAAAGATATCGTAGATGCAACTGCAAAAGCAGTTATGGCAGAAAAAGGCGTAGAAATCGAATATATGGTTGGTACTATGATCGAAGTTCCACGTGCTGCTCTCACTGCTGATGAAATTGCAACAAAAGCTCAATTCTTCAGCTTTGGTACAAACGACCTCACTCAAACAACATTTGCCTTCTCACGTGACGACGCTGGTAAATTCTTGGGCGACTACTACAGCAAAAAAGTATTCGAAAAAGACCCATTTGCAAGCGTAGACCAAATCGGTGTTGGCAAACTTATCAAAATGGCTGCTGCAGCTGGTAAAGAAGTTCGCCCTGACATCAAACTTGGCGTTTGTGGTGAACACGGTGGCGACCCAAGTTCTGTAGAGTTCTTCCACAACGTTGGTTTGACATACGTTTCATGCTCACCATATCGTGTGCCACTCGCAAGACTTGCTGCTGCACAAGCAAACATCAAAAATCCACGCAAATAATTTTTGCCAGGAAATTAAACAATAACAAAAGCCTCTCGCAAGAGAGGCTTTTTTGTTTTTTAATCGTATAAAACTGCCTATTGAATTGACCTGCAAAATATGTTAAAATTTTGTAGTGAGGTGCTTATGTTTGAAGAACTCAAAAGAATAACGTACAGAAAAGAAGAACTTTTGTCAAAATATGCCTGCAAGTCTGACTCAACGCAGGGCAGACAGCGCGACGAAGAAATTTGCCCAATGCGCACAGAGTTTCAGCGTGACCGTGACAGAATAATGCACTCAAAGGCTTTTCGTCGCCTTAAAAACAAAACGCAGGTTTTTCTTGCACCAGAGGGTGACCATTATCGTACACGAATGACTCATACCCTCGACGTTATGCAAATTGCCCGCAGTATAGCAAGGGTTTTGAGGCTCAATGAAGATTTGACCGAGGCTATTGCACTTGGTCACGATTTGGGGCACACACCTTTTGGTCACACGGGCGAACGCACTCTTTACAGATTGTCTGGGGGCAAGTTTCATCACAACGAACAGTCTGTGCGTGTTTGCGACGTTATTGAAAAAAACGGTCGTGGGCTTAACCTTACGTATGAAGTTCGCGATGGCATTTTAAATCACCGAAGCAGTGGCAACCCTGCAACTCTCGAGGGCAAAGTGGTTATGTTTGCCGACAAAATTGCATATGTCAACCACGATATTGACGATGCAATTCGTGCAAAAGTGCTTGATCCTGAAACTTTGCCGAAAGAATATCTAAAAATTGTTGGCGAACGACCAACCACACGAATAAACAATGCAATTTTGTCAATTTACAAACAGTCAAAAGACCAACCGTTTGTAGAAATGGAAGAAACAATGCAAGATGCAATGAACAAACTTCGCAAGTTTATGTTTGAGCACGTATATCACGAAAAGGGTGGCAATACCGAAAACGAACGTGCCGACAGACTGCTTGAAACTTTGTTTAACAAGTTTTATGCCAACCCAGAGCTTATGCCAAAATTCTTCATTTCGTTGCTTGACCAATATGACAAAACAACAGTCGTTTGCGACTATCTTGCGAGTATGTCAGACACCTATGCAATCAATTTGTTCAACGATATGTTTGTGCCACAACGCTGGGTAGTGTTATAAAAGGATAATATGATAGATTATACAAAAGCGGCAATAGAAATTATTTCTGATGACGTAAAAAGAATGGTTAAAATATACAAAATAGCCACAATAATTGCCAAGGTTGTGCCATTTGTATATTTTGTATATGCCATTATTGCAGGCATTGCTTTTCCTGTGATAAACATTGCTTTTTGCGTGCTGTCAATGATTTTTATTATTCGTGAAATTATTGTTTCTAAAAAAATAAACGACTATAAAGAGTTGTTGCCTTTTGCAAAAAGAAAAGAAAAAAAGAATATACAAAGCGATATACGTGATTTAAAAAATAAAAAGAAAACAACTTTGCTTGCTAAAAAGTGGATAAAAGCAATAGACTCAACTTTAGATTTGCTTTTTATGATTTATGCAATTTTTGCAACAACAACACATTTAACGTGGGTATCAGTTATGTTAACGGCAATGGTTGTTTTAACGTGGTTGTTCCATTTGATTGTTTTGGTTGCAACGCTTTATATCAGCAACAGAAAACAGCTTTTGTGTGATGCCGTAAAAATGGATATCAACGATCTTGTAAAACCAATAACAACGGTTGGTAATGCTATCAAAAAAATAGTAACAGGCAAAGAAAAAGGCGAACCGACTCAAACAAAAGAAAGAAAATTTTTAGATAAATTGGTTGGAAAGAAATGAATAAAGCAAAAAATTGGCAGGTGCAATGTGAATTTTTATACGTAATTTTTGCAAAAACAACTAATCAACATTATTTAATTTTTTAACAAAAAAAGTCACTTTTTAGTGGCTTTTTTCTTTTTTTAAAAATTTTTAAAATAAATCAAGGAATATTTGTTTTTTTGTTGTATATATAAATTGTATGGATAAAAACGAAGTTTGGCTCAATTTTATAGAAGAGTTAAAAACACGCAACGACATTGTTGACGTTGTTGCGTTATACACAAACCTCACCCGCAAAGGCAACAGACATTGGACATGTTGTCCTTTCCATCACGAAAAAACGCCGTCTTTCAGCATTTCGCCAGAAATGCAAATGTATAAGTGTTTTGGCTGTGGTGACAGTGGTGACGTTATTACCTTTGTGCAAAAATTTGAAAGCACCGATTTTATGGGGGCAGTAGAAATTCTGGCAAATCGTGCAGGAATGCAAATCCCTCAAACAACGGTTGACAAAGGTGTGCAAGACAAGAAAAAACGCAAACAGGCAATGGCACAAATTTGTCTGGAATCTGCAAGGTTTTACAATGCAAATTTGTTTTCGCCACAAGGTGAGTTTGCTATTGAATATCTTAAAAAACGTGGCCTTTCAATGAGCACGATAAAAAGGTTCGGTCTTGGTTTGTCACTCGATTGGGATGGACTTAAAAAACATTTATACAGCAAAAGGTTGAGTCTTGATCTTGCATATGACTGTGGTGTGCTTGGCAAAAAAGGCGATAGGTTTTATGATTCACTTGGCGAAAGACTAATCGTGCCAATCATAAATTCGCTTGGCGAAGTTATTGCGTTTGGTGGCAGGTCTATGAAAAAAGACGTAGACTTTGCAAAATATAAAAACACACAACAAACCGATTTGTTTGACAAAAGCAAAAACCTGTTTGGTATAAACCTTGTCTCTAAAAAGAAAAAACAAGGCACGCTTGATTATATCATCGTGGTAGAAGGCTATATGGATGCCATTGCTTTGCATCAGGCAGGGTTTGACTGTGCCGTGGCAAGCATGGGCACTTCGCTCACAAAAGAACAGGCAAAACTCATCAAACGTTACGTAGAGCGTGTTTACATATGTTACGATGGTGACGGTGCTGGCACAAAAGGCACTTTGCGTGGTCTTGAAATTCTCAAGGCAGAGGGGCTTGACGTTAGAGTTATGTCAATGCCAGATGGCCTCGACCCAGACGAACTTATTTTAAAATATGGTGTGGGTGCTTATCAAAAGGCGATTGACGATGCTTTGCCACTTACCGACTATAAACTTAAAATAGAAAAAACAAATTTCAACTTTAACTCTAAAAACGAGGCGGAAAGGCAAGATGCCAAACGCAAATATACAATAAAGGCGATTGACATTATAAAACAGCTTGATCATCCGGTTGAAATAGAAAGTTATCTTATAAAATTGTCAAAAGAAACCGGCTTTAGTTTAGATTGGCTCAAACGCTCGCTGTCGGGCGAAAAGCAAAATGAAAAAACTAAACAACAAAACGTTCAACCACAAAAATTTGTGTTGGATCAACACAAAAAAGCGTTATATTATATTCTCAAATGCATGCTTGCAGGCGAAGAATATGCAACAATTGATTTTGACCTTGAACTTGGCGACGACGAGTTTTTGACAAAATCTTTCGCTTACATAAACAAATGCAAAAGCGAAGACAAAAAACCAATGCCGTCTATGCTGGTGGATATTTTCGAAGGCAAATTTAAAGAAAACATAGATTATCTGCAAGACACGGTTTTTACAACCACGATAGAAAACAAACAGTTTTTTGCTGATTGTGCAAAACTTGTGCAAAAAAATCAAATTCAGGCGCAGATAGAAAGGCTCACAAAACAACTTCAAAACGAGCCGGAACAAGAAAAACGAAAACAGTTGTTAACACAAATTGCACAACTCAACATGCAAAACAAAAGATAAACAACAGATAATCAGGGGGATTATATGACTATAAACGAACAAACAGTTCAATCTTTGATTAACCAAATCAAACCTATCGTTGACGAAAAAGGTTTTGTTTCTTCTGACGAAGTAGAAAGCAAAATTGAAAAGTTGTTTGGCGACATTTCACCAGATCAACACGTAGAAATTTTGACTTTGCTCGAACAACAAAACATAAACGTGTCTGACATGCCAAACGGCATTGAAAACGACGACCTTTTGACATCCGACATTGTAGAAGCAAGCATTGACGACCCAGTTAAAATGTATCTTAAAGATATCGGTAAAGTTCCACTTTTGACAGCCGAACAAGAAACTGAACTTGCAAAACGTATGCTCGAAGGCGACGAAGATGCAAAACAACAACTCAGCCAGGCAAACCTTCGTTTGGTTGTTTCTATCGCAAAAAGACACGTAGGCAGAGGTATGCTTTTCCTTGACCTTATTCAAGAGGGCAACCTTGGTCTTATGAAAGCAGTAGAAAAATTCGATTATACAAAAGGTTTTAAATTTTCTACTTATGCAACTTGGTGGATAAGACAAGCCATCACACGTGCCATTGCAGACCAGGCACGCACAATTCGCATACCTGTGCATATGTACGAAACTATCAACAAAATGCGCCGTGTTCAACGTGTGTTGTTGCAACAACTCGGTCGCGAACCAACTGCAGCCGAAATTGCTAAAGAAATGGGTATTACAGAAGAAAAACTGAGAGAAATCGAAAAAATTTCAGAAGACCCAGTGAGCCTCGAAACACCAATCGGTGAAGAAGAAGACAGCCATCTCGGCGACTTTATCAAAGACGATAACGCCGCTACACCAGATGACGTTGCCGCTGCAACAATGCTTCGCGAACAACTTATTGCCATTTTGCACAAACTCACTCCTCGTGAAGAAAAAGTTTTGCGTTTGCGCTATGGCATTGACGATGGTCGCCCACGCACGCTGGAAGAAGTTGGCCACGAGTTTAACGTTACTCGTGAACGTATTCGTCAAATTGAGGCAAAAGCACTCAAAAAACTCAGACATCCATCAAAAAGCAAAAAGCTCAAAGACTTTTTGTATTGATTTATGTATTCAAAACGTATAGACAAAATTGTGTCTAAAATACCCAAATGCGACATTCTGGCAGACGTTGGGTGCGACCACGGATATATTGGTGTGTCGGCACTCAGGCAGAATATTGCAAAAAAATGTTTGTTCAGTGACATAAGTGCACCAAGTTTAAACAAAGCAAAACTTTTGTGCCAAAAACTTGGGCTTGACAACAGGGCAGATTTTTTTGTGGGTGACGGCACTCAAAAAATAGATTATGCCGATTGCGTTGTTATCGCCGGAATGGGTGGTCGCGAAACAATCGACATATTGCAAAACTGCAAATTTGCACCAAAATATTTTGTGTTGCAACCTATGAAAAACCTTTATGAGGTGAGAGAATACGTTGCAAAAAACTATCATATTTTATATGACAAAATAACTTTTGACAAAAAGTTTTACAACCTCATTGTGCTTGAACAAGGGCAGGATAGTCTTGACGAAATGCAAAAACATTTTGGCAAAACCAACCTTGAACAAAAGCACGACGATTTTATAAACTATGTCAAGTGCGAAATTGCAAAAACAAAAAAATTGCTTAATAAAAAACCCGACAATCAAAAGATGGTGGACAAACTTGCGTTGCTCACCTCTGTTGAGAAGGAGCTTGAAAAATGAAAATTGAATCTTTGCTTAAGTATCAGGAAGTTGACGGTCAACTCAAAAAACTCGTGTCGGCTATAAACCAGTCAGAAGAGTCTGTAAAAGGCAAAAAGCTTGGTGCATTCCTTAAAGAGTCAGAAGATAAAATCAAAAAGATGGACAAACGTGCTGACGAACTTAATGCACTTATAGAAAAACTCAAAGCAAACTATAAACAAAGCACAGAAAAACTCGTTGAGTTGGAAGAAGGCGTTGGTCAGGCTATTGACAAAGACGAACTCAACTACGTTGCAAAAAAACTTGCAGAACTCACAAAAACAATTGCCGGCATAGAAAAAGATCTTGCAAATGCCATTAAAGAAATGGGTGACATTTCAACTCGCTATGACGACTTGCGTGCAAAAGTGCCAAGTGCAAAAGCACAATATAAAGAATGCCGTGCAAAATTTGACCAGCTCAAAAAAGACAAAGAACCACAAATTTCTGCACTTAAACAACAACTTGCCGAGTTAGAAAAACAAATTGACCAAAAAATGATGGCAGAATATCAAAAAGTCAGGGGACAAAACATCTATCCTGTTCTTGTGCCACTTGCCGGCAACAACTGCGGTGGTTGCCGAATGGACCTTTCTATTGGTGAAATTGGCAAACTCAACGAACAAGGCTATGCCGTTTGTGAAAACTGCCACAGATTTATTTACAAAAAATAATATTGGGGCAGCAAACTGCCACAGATTTATTTATAAAAAATAACGATATAAAAAAGACAGCCAATTTCGGCTGTCTTTTTTTGCATATTGACATTGATTGTGCTGTAAAGTAAAATAATAAAAAGGGGAAAAGGGTTGCAAAGATTGACAACTAAATCACAAAATATAAAAGACTCGCGTTTGCGAGTCTTTTAATTTTACGTTTGTTATTTGTTCCAGTTTGCAATGAGATATTGTGCAATCTGAACAGCGTTTGTTGCTGCACCTTTGCGGATGTTGTCTGCAACACACCACAAGTTGATGCCGTTTTCAACAGAAAAGTCACGACGCACTCTGCCAACAAAAACTTCGTCTTTGTTGTCGCAGTTGCATGGCATTGGGTATACGCAGTTTGCAATGTCGTCTACCAAAACCAAACCGTCTGCATTTGCAAGGTCTTGTTTGAGTTCTTCAATGTCAAATGGTTTTTTGAGTTCTACGTTGATGCTTTCGCTGTGGCAGTTTGGAACCGGCACGCGAACTGTAGTTGCAGTAACTCTCATTTCTGGGTTGTGGAAAATTTTGCGTGTTTCGTTTACCATTTTGAGTTCTTCTTTAGTGTAACCGTTTGGATCAAACACGTCGATTTGTGGAATGAGGTTGTGGTAGATTGGCTGGTTGAATTTTTTAGGAGCAATGCCTTGTTCGCCGTTTAGAAGGTCTTGGCTGCCTGCAACGCCTGCACCAGAAACTGCCTGATAAGTTGAATAAACAATACGTTCAATACCATATTTGTCGTTGAGTGGTTTGAGTGCAACGATTGCCTGGATTGTTGAGCAGTTTGGGTTTGCAATGATGCCTTTTGGTGGGTTGATTGCATCAGCTGCATTTGCTTCTGGCACAACGAGTGGAACGTTTTCGTCCATACGCCATTGACTGCTGTTGTCAATTACGATTGCGCCTGTTTCTGCAAAGATTGGTGCAAAAGTTTTGCTTGTGCCGCCACCTGCAGACATCAAAACGATGTCAACTTTGTTTGCTTTGATATTTTCTTCGCTAAGTTCTACGATTGTATAGTCTTTTCCGTCAAATTTGATTGTGCTGCCTGCGCTTTTTGCAGATGCAAACATAACAACGTTGTTGTAAGGGAGTTTTCTTTCTTCCAAAACAGTGATCATTTGTCTGCCTACTTTGCCTGTGCAGCCTACAACTGCTATGTCAAATTTTTTCATATTAGGCCTCCACGTTTAATAATATAAACATTTTTTTGCAAATATTAGCACAATGCAGTCATTTTGTCAATTTTGAAAAACAAATTATCAAGTAAATGTATCAATTTGTTTGAAAAATTCTTGGTTTTTTGGTAATATATCATTATCTTTATTAAGGTGGAGTTATAATGGCTAATTATAAAAACAAAAAAAGCACCAGCAGCATTTGCTTTTCTGGTGAAAGAAGTGAATCTATCGAAAAGATAGAAAATAACACTGGTGGTTGGAGATTTTTCAGTTATATCTACAATGCATCAATGTTCAGAACTTTGGGCTTGCAATTTTTGATGCTTTTGTTCTTTATTCCTGCAGTGTTTGTTATTTTGTGGCAAAGCTCACAACTTTTGGGTCTTACAAGCCAACTTCCTGTTTCTAACAGTTTGGGTCTTGGCATTTCTCCTTGGTTTGGTCTTGACACTTATCTTTCAAGCAACACTACTGCAATTGCACAAACAATGTATCTTTTGTTGCTCGTTGCAATCCCTGTGGTTACAATTGCAATTTCTGGTGGTTTTGCAGTTATTCGTGACGCTTATTGGACAGGCAAATTGCGTGTTTGCACATCATTCTTCAGGGGTGTGGCTCAAACAGGTCTCAAATTTTTGCCATTTACCTTTATTTTTGCATTGGGCTTGATGGGCACTCACTATCTTGGCATTGCAACAGAAGGCATGGCTGGCTGGATCAAAACAATTATCAGCATTATTCTTTTGGCTGTTTTGTTTGTGGTTCTTTTGATCGGTTTCGTTTACGTTGGCACAAGCACTTTGTATAAACAATCTTTCGTTGACGGCTTTAAAAACGCACTTCGTTTTACTTTCAAAAAGTTTTTGTCACACGCCGTAACTTTGGTGTTTGCATTGTTGCCAATTGCTCTCGTTGCATTCAGTGGCTCAATGGGTTCACTCTTCAGCTCTATGGTAATCATTTTGTTTATCATGTTTGGTATGCTTTGGATCGGCTTGGTTTGGATGATTCACATCATTCGTTCTACAGCACCTTATGCTAAAAAATAATTATGGATTGTTACAACAAATTTGCAAATTTTTATAACAGACTTATCGATTGCGACTATGACAAATGGTCGCAATTCTTAATTAAAAAAGGTTGTTTGGGCAATGGCGTTGACCTTGCCTGTGGCACGGGTAACATTACTTTTCGTCTTGCAGATGCAGGTTGCCAGATGATTGGCATTGACCTTTCTCCACAAATGCTTATGGTGGCAGAGGGCAAAAAGAAAAACGTAAAAAACCCAATGTTCCGTTGCCAGGATATCACTGTGTTTTCAGTTACAAAACAGGTGGATTTCGTTACCTGTGTTTGTGACGGCATAAATTACGTAAAGGGTGTTAAAGAGGTTGAAAAAGTTTTTGCAAACGTTTTTGCTTCACTCAAAGAGGGCGGAAAATTTGTGTTTGACGTCTCGTCAGAATATAAACTTAAAAAGGTGCTTGGTAACAACTTTTTTTATGAAGATCATGACGACGTTACTTTTTTCTGGACAAATCAGCTCAAAAAAGACAGCGTGATTATGGAACTTGCCTTTTTTGTTAAAAACGGCGAAAATTATCAAAGGTTTGACGAAAGACACGTTCAATATATTTACAGCGAAAACGTTTTGACAGAGTTGCTTGTTTCTGCAGGTTTTAAAGACGTGCAGACTTTTGCAGACTATCAAAACAAACAAGTTACAAAAGACACTCAAAGGGTTGTTTTTTGCGCTACTAAATAGAGGTTTATTATGGCACAAATTTTCAAAGGTCTTGTGTGTGATGGCGAAATTGCCGTTACTGTTATCAAAAGCACAGACATTGTCAATAAAGCAATAGAATATTTCAACCTTAGCCCTGTTGCTGCTGCGGCACTTGGTCGCATGCTTTCAATAAGTTCTATCATGGGCTATGAGCTTAAGCACGACGACGATTATCTCACAGTTGTTCTCAACGGTGGTGGCGACATTGGTGTTATGACTGCAACTGCTTCTTCAAACGGCAACGTAAAAGGTTACGTTACTAATCCGTTGGTAGAAAGTTTTATAAACGAAAAAGGCAAACTTGACGTAAAACGTGCAGTTGGCACAAACGGCAAAATGACAATCATTAAAAATATGGGACTTAAAGACCCTTACGTTGGAACAAGCGAAATAGTGAGTGGCGAAATTGCAGAAGATTTTGCAAACTATTTTGCACGTAGCGAACAAACTCCTTGCGGCGTGTCGCTTGGCGTCAAAATTTCACCTGACGGCAGTTGTGTGAGTGCTGGTGGTGTGTTTGCTTCTGTTTTGCCTTTTGCCTCTGACGAAAGCATTTCTGCCTTTGAAAAAGTGTTTTCGCCGTTGTCAAACGTGAGCACTCTTATGGCGGATATTTCGGCAGAAGAGTTTGCGCACAAATATTTTGATCAAGTTGGTTTAAAACCTATTGACAAAACAGAGTGTGCTTACGTTTGCGACTGCAACAAAGAAAAAATCGACAAAGTTATCATTTCTTTGCCAAAAGCTGACGTAGACGAACTTATTGAACTTGACGGACAAATAGAAGTTGTTTGTCAGTTCTGCAACAAAAAATATACTTATAACAAACAACAGGCATACGAAGTGTGCGGTTTTAAAGAATAACGAGGTTTTTGTGAAAACAAACATCACAAAGTTTGACAGGTCTGTCGACTATTACGTAGAACAAGGCGCATATTTTATAAAAGAGGGCAATTATTTAAAGGCCCTCAAAAATTTGTTTTGTGCTTTGCGAAAAAAATCGTCAGACGTGCCGTCACTCATTCATCTTGCCATTGCATATCAAAAAATGGGGCTGATAGATGCATCTAACTCGGCACTTTACAAAATTCTGGCAAACGATCCTCAAAACGAAGGGGCTTTTGCATTGCTTGGTCAAAATTTTTCGTTGAGTGGCGACCATTTGCGCGAATTGTTTTATTTAAAAAACTTTTCAGAAATGACAGAAGACCAGGGACTTATGGATTTGTTTGCAAATGCACCAAACTTTTTGCCAAGGTTTGAACAAGTGTATCCAATGACGAAAGAAATGCGTGATGCAATGAACAACCGTGGCACAAAACTTATTCAGGCTGGTCACCTTGGCAGGGCTGCAGAGTGTTTTAACGAAGTGCTTGAGTCTTTTCCTGACGATGCTTTTGCAAAAAATCAGCTTTGCGTTATATATACTTTGCAAGGAAAAAATGCACAGGCAATAGACCTTGCAAAACAGGTTGTCATTAAAGATGGCAAAAACGTTAACGGATGGTGCAACCTTGCCCTTGCACTTTTTAACGTTGGCAACATTCAGCAAAGCGACGATGCCATTCACAGAGCATTGCTTGTAGAAACGAATGATGACGAAGATATTCGTTTGCTGGTTAAAGTTTTGTGCATTACTAAAAAATATAAATCAGCCGTTGTCTATGCGCAAAAGGTGCTTAAAAACAATCCGTTTGACGTAGACTATCTCACTTTTGCGGCAGTGGCTTGTTTTAATTGTGGTGATTTTGAAAAAGCAAAGGATTATTTTTTGCAACTCAATGCAATTTTTCCTGACACTCAAATTTTAAAATATAATTTAAACATGGTGGAGCAGGTTTTGTCTGGTGAAAAACAGGCAGAGCAAATGGCTTTTGATTTGAGCCTGCCACCAGAAGAAGAAACGCGAATAACCATAGAACTTGAAAATATGGATTATAATAAGGTGTGGGACTGCGAAGAATATGAAAGATATATCAGCTGGGCATTCAGTTGCGAAAACCTTGGCATATCACAATATATTCTTGATCAGTTGTATTTGTCAGACAGTCAAAAAACACGAAAGATATTAAAAAATCTTTTGGCACAGGATTATGGCTGGCAATTCAAGGCAATGGCATTGTGGAAATATTTGTTGCATTATCCACGCGAAAATATCTATGCCAACAAAGACGGCTATTTTGTTCCATTGGAAATGCCTGTAAAAAATCTGCCGAAAAATGACGAAATGCCATTCTGGCGGGCTTTTGCATTTTTGTCTGTTTTGTTCGTGCAGGAAGACGACTGGCTTGACAAACTTGTTTTTTCTGCAAATCTTGTAGCTGAAAAATTTGACATTGTTTCGCAAAGTGATTTTTCTGTTGACGAAATTGCAGCTCTTATAGTGCGAAGCGCCAAGCTAGAGGATTTTGATGACAAGCAGATTTGTGCAATGTTTCGCGTTGCTTACAACAGACTTGCAAAAATCACAGAACTTGTATTTGGCATTTAATTGATTATATTAAAGACGAAACTCTTTGGTTTCGTCTTTTTTGTTTGCCTTTTAAATAAAAATATAAAATGAAAATTTTTTCAGCTTGTGCAAGTATAGTGGGGTGTGTGCTTGGCGTAGGGTTTTTGACAGGCAAAGAACTGGTTGTGTTTTTTGGTGCAAAAAGTCCGTTTTTTGTT
>JAFVQA010000118.1 GCA_017505015.1 Clostridia bacterium | reverse complement strand
ATCCACGACACGTCGTGCATAACGAGATAGCGTGGGTCTGTTGCAACCTCATCTTCCAGTTGTTTTGCAATTTTTACTACAAGTTGTGCCATGTTGTAAGGACCACAAACAACCTCTATCCTGTTTCTGATAAATGGATATTTTGAAACAACTTCGCTAAGAGCTGCGTCATAATCTGCCATTTTTTCAACACAGAAATATACTTTTGAGTTTTTGTATTGAGTTGTTTGTTTGATAAAGCCAATGGTTGCGTTTTGTTCAATCCTGCGCAAAACGTTTGGAGCAGCAAATGCAAAATAGTTTTTGCTGTTTTCGTTGCATGAATATTCCATATTGACAGGCAACAAAGTCATGCTTGAAATGCCAAGTGGAATTGGGCGCATTTGCTGATATGCCTCTATCTTGCCACTTTGCTCAAAGTCACGCAATTCGTTTTGATTGTTTTGTTTTGAGAGTTTTTCTTCATTAATAACTCGTTCGATAGTATCCTGCCAGTTTTGATAATCATATTTAAGTGACGCACTGCCCATAACGCCTGCAATGATTTGAGTAGTATCACTGTTTTTATATTTTTGGCGAATATGTTTTGCCATAGCGCGCATACGATCGCTTGTTGGGTCGCCACTGAACGCCATGCGAACAAACTTTGGAGTGCCGTTTAAACCATCGGCAACGTAGGCATAACCTTTAACTGCATCGCCCTTTGGAAAACGTGTATACATTGCATTACGCCAATTAAGGAACAATTTGCCAAACACGTCAGGAGTGTTTGCAAAACAAATTCTGTTGCCTATTTGCGACAAGTGATTTTCTTCGTCAAGTGCCTGTGTTTGACCACTGAATATAAGGCCGACACCAAATGCACGGGCAGTCATGAGAATATATGCCAAATCTGACTTTATTTTTTTTGCAATGCTGCTGTCTGCATTGTCTGCACCACCGGCAAGCAACCATTTATATTCGTCAATGATAACGTAAGTCATTGGCATTTTTGGCAACTTGCCACTTTTTACCTCTGGCCTGTCGTTATATTCACGGAATTTGCCAATCTGACTGTTTTTGTTCATCAGATATTTGATATAGTTTAATACGTCCAATGCATTTTCCGGTTTGCTTTGCATAGACATATATTTTACGTGTGGTATATAAAGGTTTTCTTCACCAGGAGTTTTTACGTAATCTTTAAACTCGGCAGAGCCACCAGTCGTTTTAAAGTCGATAAGGTGGAACTGAAGTTCTTCTGGCGAATATTTTGTTGCGGCACTCATAATGAGTGAATGCAAAAAGGCTGATTTACCAGAACCACTCTTGCCCAGAACAATTGTAAACGGAACGGCAGCATCTGCACCTGTTGAAGTATCGAGTGTATAAGTTGTTCCTTCGTAGTCGCCAAGTGGAATTGAAATGAGTTTGTTAAACTTGCCGTCTGACTCTTCTTCCAAAATGTCGTTGAGATAATATTGTGATGCAGTTTTTTGTCTGTCTGCAAAATGCTCAAGATCTTCAACGGTAAGTGTGAAATCTGAAAGAAAATCTTCAATGCCAAACTGCAAACCGTTGTAAGTTGCAACTGCATTGTTGTCTATTGTGAGTTCGTCAATTTCAAGGTCGGCAAAATCAAGCTGTTCGCTTTCGCCACCAAAGCCTTTTTGAATTGGTGTGTTTTTGCCAAGAATGATTGTATAAACACCACTTTCGCCACCTTTTTTGATAATGCGTTTGAGCAACTCAAAACTTTCTGCTCGCTGACAAAGGTCTGGATAACCATGAACAAACAGCACTACGTATCTCAATGGGTTTTTTGGGTTTACCGCATTATAATCTTCGATGGTTTCGCACGGAATGCCGTTTTGGTCATTGCAACCAATGATTATCGTTTGCCTTTCGTTGCACAAATCTGAAATGTTGTTGAGCATAGCCAAAGCCGTGTCGCTTTGATT
>JAFVQA010000117.1 GCA_017505015.1 Clostridia bacterium | reverse complement strand
TTTTTGCCTTGTTTTTTTGTTTTTGTCGCTTGGCAAAAAATATAAAACAAACGACATTTCTGTTATAAACAAAAGCATATTCGGCAGGTTTGGCATTGTTTTTGATTTTGTGTTTGTTGCCACTTGCTTTGTGTCGATAAGCGCAATGCTGGCTGGTTCGCAAGCTTTGTTTAAAACTATTGTTAATGGCAACTTTCCATTTTCGTTGGTTGTGGCTTTTGCTTGTGGTGTGGGGCTTTGTTTCGGTGTTAAAACGGTAAAAAAGCTAAATCTCGTCTTTGTGCCTGTGGTTGCGGTTTTGCTTTTTGTAGCGTTGTTGCCGTCTTGCAAAACCAATCTTGTTTTTAACGGAAATATTGCAGGAGTGTTGAAAGTTGTTCAATATTGTTGTTTTAACTGTATGCTTGGCTGTGCAATGCTGTTGTCGTGTGGAAAAAGTCTTGACTTAAGGCAAAGGTTGTTTTGTGCGTTTGCATCATGCATTGTTTTGGCTTTGCTGGTGTTTGTGGTTTTGTCGGCGGCAAACAACGTGGGTGGTGACTTGCCTTTGTTGCAGATTGCCAAAAATAACGCATATTTTGTTCCATATGTTGCAGTAACTCTTTTGGGAATATTAACTTCGCTTTGTTCGTGTGGTTATACTGTGGTGTCGTGGGCAGAAAAAAGGTGTGGCGACAAAATTTTTTCGGTTGCAACAGTGTTCACGTGTGCATATCTGGTGAGTCTGGTTGGTTTTGGCAAAATTTTGTCATTTACTTTGCCATTGTCATCGTCGTGTGCAGTGGTGTTTGTTCTTTTTGCATTGATAAAACAAGTTTTTAAAAATCAAAAATAAAAGGGCAGTTTAAACTTGCCCTTTATTTTTAACTTTTCCATTTAACAAAAAACTTTTCGAGCAATGCCACCAAAAAATACATAACCCCTGCAAGCAAACACAAAACTATCGTGCATGCCATTACAAGATCCATTTTAAAAACCTGACCACCATAAACAATCAGATATCCAAGCCCTGCTTTAGAAACAGGATATTCACCCATAATCGAGCCAATCCACGCCATACCAACGTTTATTTTCAGGCATGATGCCAGAGTTGACAAATTTGCAGGAAAAACAAGTTTAAAAAATATCTGCATTTTGTTGGCGTTCATACTTTCAAGCAACAAAATTTTTTCTGGACTGGTTTGCAAAAAGCCACCAAGCATAGTTATTATAGTCACAATAATGCTTATCAGCACAGCCATAGTCACGATTGCTTTTTGGCCAGTGCCTGCCCACACGATAATAATAGGGCCAAGTGCAATTTTTGGCAGACTGTTTAATACGACAATATATGGCTGCAAAACGTCACGAAGTGGCTTTGACCACCACAAAACCACTGCAATGGCAGTGCCACCAACAGTTCCTATCAAAAAGCCAAGCAAGGTTTCAAAAAGCGACACCCAAACGTGATAAAACAACTGTCCGTTAAGATAAAGGTCTGCAAGGGTGCGCCATATTCGTGTTGGCGAACTCATCAAAAAAGCGTCGATAAATCCAACTTGTGCCAAAAGTTCCCACAGACACAAAAAAACAACAAGCACTCCAATTTGTGCGCAAGTGATAACAATTTTGTTTCGTTTCAGTTTTTTAACGTATCTTTTGTGCATTGGTGAAAACAGGGTGTTTTTCATCAGCTCACCTCCTTCCACAATCTTTCAAACTGTGGTGCAAAGGTTGGGTCTTCTCTGCGTTGCAAAGGCGTTGGGTGGTGTGACAGGTTCGTTTCGTGCATTCGGTGCAGTTTTGCTGGTCGTGGTGACAAAATTGCAATTCTGTCAGACATAGAAATTGCTTCAGAAATGTCGTGTGTCACGAGCAGAGCCGTTATGCCTTCTTTTTTTATTATTGCATGCACGTCGTCGCAAAGGTGCAACCGTGTTTGAAAATCAAGTGCACTAAAAGGCTCGTCAAGCAACAAAACTTTTGGTTTTAACGCCAACGTGCGAATAAGTGCAACACGTTGCCTCATTCCACCAGACAACTGCATGGGATAGTGGTTTTTAAATTCTTTAAGACCATATTCTTCAATCAGTCTTTCGCAATGTTTAACGTTTTCGTCAGTCATCTTTTTTTGAATTTCAAGCCCGAGCAACACGTTTTTATATATCGTTCGCCACTCAAACAAATGGTCACGTTGCAACATATATCCAACGTCGGTTGATGTTTTCGTTACTTGTTTTCCATCAAGCAAAATTTGCCCCTGGGTTGGTTTGAGAGTTCCACTTGCAAGCGAAAGCAAAGTTGTTTTGCCACAACCACTCGGCCCAAGCACAGACATAAATTCGCCTTTAAAAAGGTCAAAAGACAAATCTTTTAATGCTTGTGTTTCGTTTGCTTTTGTATAATATGTCATAGACACTTTGTCAAAGGTCAAAACTGGTTTCATTGTGTTTCCTCACGGTTTGCAAAGAATGTATAGTTTATTATATTTTTTTGCTTTGGTTTGTGTGTCGCAAAAAAAACACCACACAAAAGAGTGTGGTGTAAAAATCATTTGCCAATTTTGTTGGCTATGTTGTTGTTTACAATGTCGTCAAAATTTGCACGGCTGTCAAGCTCGCCTGCATTTTGCATAACGTCTTGCAGTCTGTCAAAACTTGCTTTTGTCATGGCAGGGGTTGTCATCCAGGTGTCGTTGTCTTTGTAGTTTTTAAGTGACGATGCAATAAGGCTTTCGCTCGTGCCTGCAAATTGTGGAGCAAGCACTTTTGCAATCGTTGCATTGTCAGTTGTCATAACGTAATTGGTTGCCTTGTAAATGCAGTTTAAAAACTTTTCAAGCAGGTCTTGGTTTTTGTCGATAAAACTCTTTTTTGCCATAAAAGCTGTATAAGGTATTTCGCCACTTGCTTTGCCTATAGATGATACGATATAACCTTTTCCTTCCTGCACAAGCTGGCTTGCAGTTGGCTCAAACAAAGTCACATAGTCACCTGTGCCGTTTGCAAAGGTAGGGGCAATAAGGTTAAACTGTATGTCATAGTTCATGGTTATGTTTTGACCGTCAATATATCCTTTTTGGTTGAGGATATATTGCAAAGTCATTGCAGGCATGCCACCTCGTCTGCCCATTATAACGTGGCTGTTTTGCATGTTTTCATAGTTGAAGTTTGCTATGTTTTGCCTTGCAACTAAAAAACTGCCGTCACGTTTTGTAAGCTGACCAAAAATCTGCACAAAATCGTCTTTTTTGCCTTCGTGCACGTAAATTGCAGTTTCTGGACCCATAAGTCCAACGTCTGCATCACCACTCAAAACGGCAGTCATGCTTTTGTCGCTGCCACCACCGTTTGTAAGTTCAATGGTTATGCCTTCTTTTTCAAAATAGCCAAGTTCCATAGCAACGTAAAGTGGGGCATAAAAGATCGAGTGCGTAACTTCGTTTATTTTAATCGTACCATCATCACTTCCACAACCAGCAAGTGGAAAAACGCACGTTATCATTGCCAAAAAGACAACAAAAAATTTTTTCATTAAAAAACCTCCTTTTCTTGTGTATATTATTCTTGTATAAAAAAAGGTGTGATAGTTGTTTGCGCAAAAGCCAAGTGTTGCTCAAAATAGTTGTCAAAAAAATCAACTTTTGATATAATTTGCACAGTTATATAAAAACGTTGATGCAAAAGGAGTAGCATTGTGGCTTGCCATCAAAGAGAGCTGTCGTTGGTGAAAGAACAGCATGGGGCAGGTGCGAAGGTTGTTTGCGGAGTCCATTTTTTGGCGGTTAACCTCGTTATCGGTTTTAAAGTGCGAGTATTATACTCGAATTTAGGTGGTACCACGGAACTGTGAACGTTTCGCCCTAAGCAGGCGACGTTCACAGTTATTTTTTTTATCGGGAGAATTTAGTTTTATGGAAATGGCAAAAACTTACGAACCACAAAGTTTCGAAAAAGATTTGTATCATTGGTGGGAAAAAGAAGGCTTTTTCACTCCGTCAGTAGACAGCAAAAAAGAGCCTTTTACAATAGTTATACCTCCTCCAAACATTACTGGCCAACTTCACATGGGTCACGCGTTGGATGAATCAATTCAAGACTGCATAATTCGTTTTAAACGTATGCAGGGTTACAGCACGCTTTGGTTGCCTGGCACAGACCACGCTTCTATCGCAACAGAGGTTAAAATTGTTGAGCAACTTGCAAAAGAAGGCATTGACAAATATGACCTTGGTCGCGAAAAGTTTTTGGAACGTGCATGGGACTGGAAAAAACAATACGGTGGCCGTATTGTAGAACAACTTCGTTGCCTTGGTTCTTCTTGTGACTGGACAAGAGAAGCCTTCACTATGGACGAAAGATGTTCACGTGCAGTAAAACACGTGTTTGTAAAACTTTATAACGAAGGTCTTATTTATCAGGGTGACCGTATTATCAACTGGTGTCCTGTTTGTCAGACAGCGTTGTCAGATGCCGAAGTTGAATATGAAGAACAGGCATCACATTTCTGGCACTTCCGTTATTTTACACCAGACGGAAAAACAGAAGTTATCTTTGCAACAACTCGCCCAGAAACTATGCTTGGCGATACTGCTATTGCAGTTAACCCAGAAGATGAAAGATATAAAGACCTTGTTGGCAAAACAGTTGTAGTTCCTTTCGTTAACAGAGAAATTCCTGTAATTGCAGACAGCTACGTAGAAAAAGACTTTGGAACAGGCGTAGTAAAAATCACACCTGCTCACGACCCTAACGACTTTGAGGTTGGTCTTCGTCACAACTTGCCAGTAATTCGCGTTATGAACGACGACGGCACAATGAACAGCCTCGCTGGCAGTGAATATGAAGGTCTTGACAGATACGAAGCAAGAAAGAAAATCGTTGCCGAAATGGAAAAAATCGGTCAACTTGTTAAAATTGAAGATTATACGCACAACGTTGGTGCATGCTATCGTTGCCACACAACTGTAGAACCAATCGTAAGCAAACAATGGTTTGTAAAAATGAAACCTTTGGCAGAAAGAGCAATTCAGGTTGTTAGAGATGGCGAAATAAACTTTGTTCCAAAACGTTTTGACAAAATTTATTTCAACTGGATGGAAAACATTAAAGACTGGTGTATTTCTCGTCAGCTTTGGTGGGGTCACCGCATTCCTGTTTGGTATTGCGATGAATGTGGCGAAGTTATCTGCCAGGAAGAAACTCCACACAGCTGTCCAAAATGCAACAGCACAAAACTCCGTCAGGACGAAGACGTTCTCGACACTTGGTTTTCTTCTGCACTCTGGCCATTTTCAACACTTGGTTATCCAGAAGAAACAGAAGATTATAAATACTTCTTCCCAACAAACGTGTTGGTTACAGGTTATGACATTATCTTCTTCTGGGTTGCACGTATGATATTCTCATCTTTGCACCACACAGACAAAATTCCTTTTAAAGAAGTTTTGATCCATGGTATCGTTCGTGATGCACAATGTCGCAAAATGAGCAAGTCTTTGGGCAACGGCATTGACCCGCTTGAATTCATTGACAAATATGGTGCAGATACTTTGCGCTTCTCATTGCTCAACGGCGTTTCATCTGGTGGTGACATTCGTTTCAGTGCAGATAAAGTAGAGGGCAACCGCAACTTTATGAACAAAATCTGGAATGCGTCAAGATTTGTTCTTATGAATACAGAAGAAAAAAATCTTGTAGACATTTTCAGCGCAGATTTGTCAGTTGCAGACAAATGGATTTTAAACAAACTCAACATCGTTACAAAAGAAGTTACTGCAAACCTTGAAAGCTATGAACTTGGCGTTGCAGCACAAAAACTTTATGACTTTGTATGGAGCGAATTCTGCGACTGGTATATTGAGTTTTCTAAACCGGTTTTGTATGGCACAGACGAACAAGCTCGCAACGTTACTATCAGCGTGCTTAACTATTGCCTTGACAAAATCCTTAAATTGTTGCACCCATTCGTGCCATTCCTTACAGAATCAATTTATCAAAATCTGCCTGGTCACGAACAAACAATTATGTTGGCACAATACCCTGTATATTCAAAAGACCTTGAGTTTGGCGATGATGCAGATACTCTTGACCTCATTAAAGAAATTATCAAATCTGTTCGTAATGCAAAGGCAGAAATGAACGTTGCTCCATCAAAACGAATCAGCATGTTCATTCGCCCAAGCCAAAAAGCAGAGCAAATGAAAAACTCTGTTGTATATATCGAAAAACTCGCCGGTGCCGAAAAGGTTACTTTCGTAGACGAAACAGCAACTTTCGAACAAGTTGTTTCACTCGTTTCTGCAGGTGGCGAAGTGTTTATTCCACTTGGCGAACTTGTTGACAAACAAAAAGAAATTGACCGTCTTACAAAAGAAGTTAACCAGGTTAACAGCGAAATCAAACGTGCAGAAGGCAAACTTAACAACCAGGGCTTTGTTGCAAAAGCACCTGCAGCACTTATCGAACAAGAAAAAGAAAAACTCGAAAAATATAAAGATATGCTCACAAAACTCAACGAACGTATCGAAGAACTCAAAAAACTTTAAAAATAAAAAACATTGCAATTTGTTAATTATTGGTGTATAATTAATTAACCCTTAAAATTGTGTGTTTTTTCGTGGAGGAAACATGAGAGTATTTTTTATCGACACAGACTCTGAGTTGCCTTTTAACTATGCAAACGAACTGGGTCTTAAATTGATCAAGATGCCATATATTCTCGATGGTGTAGAGTGTTTTGACGATGCGGGTGAAAACAGTGATCAAAAAGCATTTTTTAACACGTTGAGAGAAGGCAAAACAAGCAAAACTGCTGCTCTCAATATGCAGGACTATATCGACATTTTCGAACCACACTTTAAAAACGGTGACGAAATGTTTTATCTCACATTTTCACGCACAATGAGTGGCACTTTCAATTATATGGATACTGCCATTAAAGAATTGCGTGAAAAATATCCAAATGCTTCATTCAGAGATTTTGACTCTCGCAACATTTCACTTGGCACAGGCATTCAATGCTATTATGCAGGCAAAATGTTTAAAGAGGGCAAGTCTTTTGACGAAATCATTGCCTTTTTGGAAGATTTTTCAAAACACGTTGGAGTTTATTTTGCAGTAGACGACCTTAATCACCTCAAACGTGGTGGCAGAGTTTCTGGCGTGACTGCGGTTATTGGTTCTGTTCTTGGCATAAAGCCAATTCTTACAGTTACAGAAGAAGCAAAGCTTGAAAAATTTACAACGGTAAAAGGTAGTAAAAAGGTTATCAGCTTTTTTATGGAAAGAATGAAAGAAGAAGCAGGTGACCTTGATAAATATGACGTGTTTATTATGCAGGCAGACGTAGAAGAAAAGGGCGAAGCTCTCAAAAAAGCAGTGCTCGAGGCATTTCCAAATACAAACGTTCACGTGCTTATGGTTGGCCCTGTTGTTGGTAGTCACTGTGGTCCAGGCACACTCGGCATCATTTATCACAGAAAATAAAAATGCAAAACGGCAACCCTATGGTTGCCGTTTTTTTCGCTTAAAAACATAGTATAAAATATTTTTATTTTATTTGTTTAAAAATTGCTTTCTATGTTGACTTTACAATATCCTTGTGTTATAAACATTATGTATGATTACGTTGAGAATTGGGCATATCTTGTGGTTTTGCTGGCTCATTGCAATGAATGCATTGGGTGCATATCTTACAACCACAGACAAACTTAATGCCATGAAAGGAGAATGGAGAGTAAAAGAGTCGCACTTGTTTTGGGTGGCTTTTTTGGGTGGTGCACTGGGCGTATATGCAGGTATGCAGGTTATGCGCCACAAAACCAAAAAGTTCTTTTTTTACAAGGGCATTCCTATGTTGTGCTGGTTCAACGTTTTTCTTACTTTAACATTGCTTATATTTGTGTTATAAAAGGTGACTTATGGATTTAAAACTTGTTTTGTTTGCATGGCTTGTTTTTATTAACTTATTTGCCATTGCACTTTATGGAATAGACAAACGCCGTGCAATAAAAGATAAATGGCGCATAAGCGAGGCAACTTTGTTGCTTGTTGCGCTTATAGGTGGTGGCTGTGGCGCATTGGCAGGAATGAAAATGTTCTGCCATAAAACTCAAAAAGCAAAATTTTTCGTGGGCGTGCCAGTGTGCATTGTGTTAAACGTTGTTGCTGTTGTTGCATTGTTTATCTACGTGTTATGAAATATATTTTTAACGTACAAAATTTTGACGGCGAACTTGCCGTCTTTTTGTTGCAGTCAGGCGTTTCGTCAAGGCAGATAACACGGCTTCGCAAAGAGGCTGGGCTTATTAAATGCAACGGCAAAGTTGTTTTTAGCAATGCAAAAGTTAAAAATGGCGACGTGATAGAAATTGAGGTTCACGAAAAAAATCAAAGTGCAGTGCCTGTTTGTGACGCTAAACTTGACGTTGTGTTTCAAGATGAACACTTTTGTGTTATAAACAAACCTGCCGGTATGGCTGTTATTGCTACAAAAAGATATTATGGCACAAGTCTGCAAAACGTGCTTGCAAACGAGTGGGGCGACAAATTTGTGTTTCACCCGGTCAACAGGCTCGACAAAGATACGTCAGGACTTATGATTGTTGCAAAAAACTCATACGTACACAATTTGTTTGACAAAATGCTTGCTCAAAATCAAATTGAAAAAACTTATATGGCAGTTGTTCAGGGTGTTGTTAAAGATGGTGGCGAAATAAATTTACCCATTCTTGACGTGCCTGGGCAAATAAAACGAATTGTGTCGCACGAAGGAAAACAGGCAGTTACACAATATAAAGTTCAAAAAACTTTTAATGAAAAAACCCTGCTCGAAATAAATCTGCTTACAGGTCGAACGCATCAGATAAGAGTGCATTTTAGTCATATTGGTTTTCCGCTTGTTGGTGATGAAATTTATGGCACAAAAAGCAAAGAAATTGACCGTCACGCTTTGCATGCGCACAAATTGCAGTTTGCTCACCCGATAACAAACGAAAAAATGATTTTTGTGGCAAATTTGCCAGATGATATAAAAAGGTTGACAGAGGTGTAATATGGAACATAATCACAACCACACACAAGTTAAAGACGTAGACAATCGCCTTGCTACTATCGAAGGGCACATTAAAGGTATAAGACAAATGATAGCCGAAGGCAAAAGTTGCGAAGATATTTTGTTGCAACTGCATGCGGTAACCTGCTCTCTCAAAAAGGTGTCTAAAAAAATTCTTAACGACCACCTTAACAATTGCGTGAAAGAAAGTATCGAGCAGGGCGAAACAGAAACCCTCGAGTCATTTGCCAATATTCTGGAAAAATATATTTAAACAGACAAAATCCTATCGTTTTGATAGGATTTTTTTGTTATATTTTATTGACACCTGTAATATAGTGAGTATAATATAAATATACCCCCTGTATAGGGGGGGTGAACAAAAGAAAAACGAAATTGATTTCGGAGGGGAATAATTATGGCATGTGATTGTGGTTGCTGTGGCACTCACAAAGGTCACGGATTTTTTGGCAGCCAAAAGTGGGAGTATATAAAACTTATCGCTTCTTTTGTGCTTTTGGTTGTTGCATTTTTTTGGGAAGATATCGTAGGACACAGTTGGGGTATGTATCTCAACCCATCTTGGTTTGCAATCATTGTTTGTGGTTGGCCAATTGTTGAGGGTGCATGGCACGGTCTTGCTCACGAAAAAAAGATAAAAACAAGTTTGCTCATAACAATTGCTATCGTTGCATCTATTGCGCTTGAAGTTGTTGTGTGGTGTGGCGTTCAGATTGATGGCGACCATTCACACGGCTATTTGTTTGCAGCAGGCGAAATTGCTTTTCTTATGGCACTTGGCGAATTTTTGGAAGACGTAACTGTTAAACGCACTCGTGTTGGCATAGAAAAACTCATAAATTTGTCACCTCGCACTGCAACTGTTAAATTGTTTGGCCAGCTCATCGTTATGGAAGTTGCCGAAATTCAACCTGGTGATATCGTTGTGGTAAAACCAAACGATATGATACCTGTCGACGGCGAAATTATTCTTGGCGAAACTGCAGTTGACCAGTCTTCTATCACTGGCGAATCTGTCCCAGTAGACAAAAAAGTGGGCGACGTTGTATATGCCGGCACCTGGAACAAATCTGGTGCGTTGGAAGTAAGGGTTACAAAAAAGAGCAATGAAACAACGGTTGCAAAACTCGTCAGCCTTGTAGAAGAAGCAGAAGGGACAAAAGCCCCAATTTCTCGTTTGGCAGACAGGTGGGCATCATACATAGTGCCAATGGCAATTACTTTGGGCATTGGCGTTTGTCTTTTGACAAAACTTTTGGCTGGTATTGGCTGGGTAGATGCCGCTGTGCGTGGCGTTACAATCTTTGTGGTATTTTGTCCTTGCGCACTTGCTTTGGCAACACCAACGGCAATTGCAGCCGCACTTGGCGCATTGGCAAACCGTGGCATAATGGCAAAAAGTGGCAAAGCGATAGAAGTACTTGCAAAAATAAACACAGTGTGCTTTGACAAAACAGGCACTATCACAACAGGCAACCTTGCTGTTGAAGATTGCTATTGCGAGGGTATTGACCAAAACGAATTTCTGGCATTTTTGGGTGGTGCAGAAAACAATTCAGAACACCCAATTGCACAAGCAATAGTAAACTATGCACAAAGCAAAGTTGAACTTGCACAACCAACAACAACAAACTCTTTGGTTGGCGTTGGTCTTGAGGCAGAGTTTGAAAACAAAAAACTGCTCATTGCACAATGGAAGCAGTTTGAAAACGAAACTGGCACAGTTTGTGACAAAGCAAATGAAATGCTTGAAAAAGGTCTTACTGTAATGGGCGTTAAAATCAACGATAAACTTGTTGGTGCAATTGCAGTAAGTGACACTATCCGTGAAGACAGCCCATATGCCGTTGCAGAAATCAGCAAAACTTGCAACACAGTTATGCTCACAGGCGACAACGAAAGTGCAGCAAAACGCATGGCAACACTTGCAGGTGTTAAAGAAGTTAAATATCAACTTCTTCCTGACCAAAAGCTGGAATATATCAAAAACAAACAACAGGCTGGTGGCAAAGTTTGCATGATTGGCGACGGCGTAAACGACGCACCGTCACTTGCTCTTGCCGATTGCTCAATTGCAATGGGTGCGTTCGGCAGTGACCTTGCAATTGAAACTGCAGATATAGCACTTATGACAAACGACGTTGCAAGACTCCCAGGTTTGCTCAGATTCAGCAAAAAGGTTTTGCGCACAATCAAGTTTAACATTATCCTTGCAATGTCAATAAACCTTGCGGCAGTGTTCCTCAGTGCATTTGGCATTCTTGGCCCTGTTATGGGTGCATTGTTGCACAACTGCACATCTGTTCTTGTTGTTGGCAACTCTGCATTGTTGCTTTTGGATAAAGACAAAGGATACAAACAATACAAAGCAAATAAATAAACTAAAAAAGGCTACTCGTTTGAGTAGCCTTTTTTGCTAAATATTCCCCTAATATATAGACAAACGAAAAGCCTTTTTTTTGACAAAAAACAGCAAAATTTTTTCAACAAAATTTTACGCAATACTATTGACATTCAAGGTTAAAAAATTGACAATAGTTATAGAATATTAGCTAATTTCTAATACATCCAAGGAGGTTTTATAATGAGTGAAAAAAAGGTACCTAACGATAAAAAAATATCTAAAACAAAATATTTAATTTTGATAAGCATTTTTTCAACTGTTGCTATTGCACTTGGAATAATAACCTGCATTTACGACAACGTTATCAACACCTATTGTGATGATATGTATAAATGGGAAGAACTGATAAAAGACCATAGACATGATGGTATAGAAAGTGAGTTGATAAAATATCCTGATTTTAATTATTTGGATTATATAAATGAATCAAAAAATGAGCAAAATTCAAGACGAAATATTGGTTATATTCTATGTGGCCTTTTTGCAATGGCAGATGCTGTTTTTGTAACAAAGTTTGTTTTGTTGAACAGAAAAAAACAAACAGCTAATGAAAAAGGATGTGATAGTAATGTATAACAAAAATGTTACAACTAACCAAGAAAAAAAGAAAAGATCTAAAATAAAGTACTTAATTTTGATAAGCATTTTTACAACTTTTGCTATTACAATTGGTATTATGACGTGTGTTTATGATAATGTTGTCATGAATTATGCGGACGATATGAAACAATGGGGTTATTGGATTCCAGATGACCCAACAGATAAAACAGGAATGGCATTCCCCAATTCAGAATATATGGATTATATTCACTCATTAAGTAGATATCAATATTACAGACGAAGTTGGGGATATACTTTGTGTGGTCTTTTTGCGATAGCAGATGCTGTTGTTGTAATATTGCTTGTCAAAACCAACCGAAAAAATAATTAATGTTAATTATTAAATCAATCATATACAAAAAAGGCTACTCGTTTGAGTAGCCTTTTGTTTGTTTATATGTTTGTTGTTTTGACTTATTTAATTTCGTCAACGTACATATATTTTCTCAACGCTTCTGGGATAGTTACTGTGCCGTCTTCGTTTTGGAAGTTTTCCAAAATTGCAGCAACTGTGCGGCCTACTGCAAGGCCACTGCCGTTGAGTGTGTGAACAAAGCGTGGTTTGCTTGCTTTGTCATCTTTAAAGCGGATGTTTGCACGGCGTGCTTGGTAGTCTTCAAAGTTAGAGCAAGAAGAAATTTCTACGTATCTGCCGTAGCTTGGCATCCAAACTTCGATGTCATAAGTTTTTGCAGAGCTAAAGCCAACGTCGCCTGTGCAAAGCATAGAAACTCTGTAAGGCAAGCCGAGTTTTTGCAAAATCTTTTCTGCATCGTTAGTGAGTGATTCAAGTTCTTCGTAGCTGTTGTCAGGGTGAGCAAATTTAACGAGTTCTACTTTGTTAAATTGGTGTTGACGAATAAGACCACGAGTGTCACGACCAGCGCTACCAGCTTCTGCACGGAAGCAAGCTGTGTATGAGCAATATTTGATTGGCAATTTTGCGCCATCCAAAACTTCGTCACGGTGCAAGTTTGTTACAGGAACTTCTGCAGTAGGAACAAGGAAATAATCTGTGTTTTTAACTGCAAATGCATCTTCTTCAAATTTTGGCAATTGACCTGTGCCAGTCATACTTGCACGGTTTACCATATATGGTGGATAAATTTCAAAATAGCTGTTGTCAAAAATGTGTGTATCCAACATGAAAGAAATGATAGCTCTTTCGAGTCGAGCGCCCAAACCTTGGTAAACTGTAAAGCGAGTACCAGTGATTTTGCCGGCACGTGGCCAGTCAAAAAGACCAAGTTGTTCGCCAAGTTCCCAGTGTGGTTTTGGTTCAAAGCCAAAGTTTCTTGGTTCACCAACAACTCTCATAACCTGGTTGTCACCGTCGTCTTTACCAACAGGCAAAGTGTTGTGAGGGATGTTAGGGATAGAAAGCATTGTCATTTTGAGTTCGGCTTCTATTTCACTGAGTTGAGCATCAAAACCTTTGATTTGTTCGCCAACTTTTTGCATTTCTGAGATGATGGATGACGCGTCTTGTTTTGCTCTCTTGAGTTGAGCAACTTGTTCACTTTCTTTGTTTCTCTTAGCTTTAAGAACTTCTACTTCGCCAAGAATTGCGCGTCTTTTGAGTTCGAGTTCCACGGCTTTATCTACAGGATATTCACCGCCACGATGACTCAATTGTTCTTTGACAAATTCTTTGTTATCAACAACAAATCTAATGTCTAACATGTTTCATCTCTCCTTTTTTTAAATTTATTCTAACGTGAATATAATAAATATATCTACGTTAAAAAAGATAATATATATAGTTTAGCACAAAAAAAAATTAAAGCAAGCAAAAAACCTGTTTTTCTTTGACAAATGTTAAGTATATGCTAAAATGGTTTGTATAAGAGAGGATTTTTATCTATGGATATCAAACTTTACAACACTCTTTCACGTAGCAAAGAGGTTTTTGTTCCTATAAAAGAAGGAAAGGTTGGCGTATATTCATGTGGCCCAACCGTATACAACTATGCCCATATAGGAAACTTGCGCACATATGTCTTTATGGATATTTTGCGCCGCATTTTTGAATATAACGGCTACAAAGTAAAAAGCGTTATGAATATCACTGACGTTGGTCACTTGCTTTCAGATGCGGACGACGGTGACGATAAAATGGCAAAAGCTGCAAAAGAACAAAACAAAACTCCAGAAGAAATTGCAGAATATTATTCTTCAGTTTTCTTTAAAGATATTGCAAGACTCAACATCAAACGTCCAACAATCACTCCAAAGGCAACGGATCACATTCAAGAAATGATAAACATCGTTGTTGACCTTATCGAAAAAGGTTATGGTTATGCGACAGACGACGGCATTTATTTTGATATTTCAAAGTTCGAAAATTATGGCAACTTGTCACATATGAACCTTGAAGATCAGCTTGCAGGTGCAAGGGTAAACGTAAATACAGGCAAACGTCACCCTGCCGATTTTGCAATTTGGAAAAAGGCAGAGCCAAACCACATTATGCAATGGAAAAGCCCTTGGGGCATGGGTTATCCTGGCTGGCATATCGAATGTACTGCAATGAGCAACAAATATCTCGGCAATTTGTTTGATATTCACACAGGTGGCATTGACCACGTTCCAATTCACCACGAAAACGAAATTGCACAGGCAGAGGCATGGCTTGGTCAAAAGACGGTAAACTACTGGATGCACAGCGAATTTATGCTTGTAGACGGTGGCAAAATGAGCAAATCACTTGGCAATACGTGGACTGTAGACAACCTTGTAGAGCGTGGATACACTCCAATGGAATTCCGTTATCTTTGCCTTAACACACAATATCGCCAAAAACTCAACTTTACCTGGGCATCTATGGATGGTGCACGCACTTCTTATCAAAGAGTTTGCAAACACCTTTACGAACATAAAATGAGTGACGTGGCAACAGACAAGGCTGTTATTGACGAATATCTTAATGAATTCCATAAGGCAATTAACGACGATCTTAACGTGCCAATGGCCATGGGTGTTTTGCACAAAATCATCAAATTGCCACTCAGCAAAGACGTTTATAATGCCGTTTTGCAAATGGACAAAGTTTTTGCACTTGATTTTGACAAAATTACTCCACCTGCTCAACCAAAGGCAGAGGCTCCACAAGAAGTTTTGGATCTTGCAACTGCAAGACAACAAGCTCGCAAAGACAAAAACTGGGCAGAGTCAGACAGACTTCGTGACGAAATTGCAAAAGCAGGCTTTAAAATTAAAGACACTGCAAAGGGCTTTGAACTTGAAAACTTTAATAACAAAAAGTCCACTTTATTGTGGACTTTTATTTTTTTGTAATCAAACTGAAAAAACAACAATATAATGTGATATGAAAAATCACGAAATTGTTTTGAAAGAACAAAAAACTCTGCACGCAACGGGCGTTGTTGGTGTTGACGGAATGACAGACAAACAACTTGACGTCGAGCTCGAACAAAACAGGCTTGTCATAAAGGGCGAAGGACTTTCGGTGAGCAAACTTGACACGGAGCAAGGTAACCTAGTTGTTGTGGGTGAGGTTGTAAATTCACTCATTTACGTTGGCAAAAACAAAACTAAAGCTGGGTTGTCAAAACTGTTTAAATGACAGATTCGCAAATTCAACCATGGGTGTTTTTGTCATGCGTGTTTTTGGGTGGGCTTGTTTATTTGGCATATAAACTTACTCATGCAAAAGTGTGCAAAAATTTGTTTTTGCTTTCGTTGCAGGACGTTGCTTTTTGCGTTATAACATTTTTCGTTTTGTGGCAGGGTTTGTTGTTTGTCAACTGCGGTCAGCTAAGGTGGTTTTGCATCGTTGGCATTTTGCTTGGTTATTTGTTTGCATTAAATACGGTTGGCGTTTGCGTTGACATTTTTTATGCAAAACTGTATAATTTTTTTATCAAACAAAAGGGCAACAAAAAAGATGGATAAATATAAACTTATGCGAATGGCAGAAAATCTCGAAGAAGATGCGATAAAGTTTGACGAAATTGACGAACTTTTTCCGCAGGAAAAAGGGACGTCTGCCGAAGATTTTAAACGAAAATATAAAGAATTTTATACTGACATTAAAATTTCTATAAAAGAAGACTGGTGAGCTGTTTGGCTCACCTTTTTTTGTGTATAATCGTCATTTTTGACAAATTGCGACATATATTTTATTACGTGTCGAGGGGGTCAAAATGAAAGATTATATCTACCAGCGTGTTTTAGACACGGCAGAATATATTTTGCAAAACAATGCCACTGTGCGACAAACGGCAAAAAAGTTTTGTGTTTCTAAATCTACCGTGCACAAAGACGTGTCAGACAGACTTTTTTTTATTGACAAAACTCTTTATGAAAAGGTGAAAATCGTTTTGAACAAAAATATGGCAGAAAGACACATAAGAGGGGGCATTGCAACCAAAAACAAATTTAAAACGCAGGCATAAGAGCCTGCGTTTTTGTTATTTGTTAAAAAAAGGAGATATTGTGTTTTGAGCAATATAGTTTTTTAGCATATTGACAAACGTTGTTGCTTTTTGCTGTTCCTGTGCAGACAAACCGTCTGCGCCTCCTGCCAGCTGAGCCATTTGCTGATAAAAAACAACAACCGCATTCATAAGACTTGTGCCGTGAGCAATAGATTTTGTTTCATATAAAATATTGTCAATTGCACACAATATCTGTACAGAAAGAGGTGTTTCATTGCCAATACCTGCCAGAAAATTGTCGTTGTCTATCAAATCACGCACAGTGCTAAGTGGTGTGAGTTTGCCGGTGATAGCATTTATCACGCTCATTTCTCTGTGTGTAATTGTGCCGTCTGCATTTGATATATATGTTAGATACATCAAATTTTCAACAAAAAACATCTGTTCTGCATCTAAATTTGCAAACACAGGAAATTTTTGAACAAGAGAAGCCTGCAATTGTGGGTTGCATATAATTTCTTTCAGTTGGTTGTAAAGTTGTTTTGTTTGAATAAGGTTGTTCATGTTTCACCTCTGTAAGGTCAGTTTTTATTGTATAAGCACTTTTGCAAATAGTTAATCTTTATTTGTACTTTGTTCGTTTGTGGCTGTTTTGTTTCGTTCGCTGTTATATTTTTCAAGCACGTTGTCCCAAAGGTTATATCTGTCGGGATTGGCAATTGCACCAAGCATTCTGTCTTTAACAAAAGGAATATCTTTTTGCAAATCTTTAATGAGGTTTTTCATATATTCGCGTTTTGTGTGCTTGTCTGCCGGGCAAGGGTTGTGCACCACAGGCAAACTGCGTGCATAACTTGCAACGTTGTTTTCACTTATATATATCAATGGTCGAATCATAGATACCTTTGACCTGTCCATATATGAAATTGGTGCAAAGGTTGAAAGCCTTCCCTCAAAAAACAAACTTAGCAAAAAAGTTTCAATGGCATCTTCGGCATGGTGGCCAAGTGCAAGTTTGTTACAACCAAGTTTCAGCAGTTGTGTGTTAAGTGCACCACGACGCATTTTTGAGCAAAGACTGCAAGGGCTTGCCTCTTTGCGTGCTTCAAACAAAATTTCACCAATGTCAGTTCGTTCGATATAATAAGGAACATTCATTTCGTCACACCATTGTTTAACAGGTTCAAAAGGGTCGTGATCTTTGCAAAAACCAAGGTCAATTGTTATTGCAACAATGTCAAACTTTTTTGGATAAAAGCGTTGCAATGCTTTCATAAGGGCGAGCAAAGTGAGGCTGTCTTTTCCGCCAGACACGCCAATTGCAATTTTGTCGCCTTCTTCTATCATTTTATAGTCTTCTATGGCACGACGAAAAGGTGCCAGCAATGTTTGTGTTTTCATATATCTCATTGTAAAGGTAAATAAAAAAAAATTCAACATTTTTAAAAAAACTTTAAAAAAGTGCTTTACAAAAATCAAAAGATGCATTATTATAATGATAATCAATATCACTTATCCAACAAAGGAGAAGAAAATGTTCCAAAGATATTCAAAACAACGCGAAGTAGTATACAACGTTTTGTGCAACACCAAAACACATCCTACGGTAGACTGGGTGTATGACGAAGCGAAAAAAGTTTTGCCAGAAATTGGTATTGCAACTGTATATCGCAATTTGCGTGAGTTGGTTAAACATGGCATGGCAAAAGTCGTGCTCACACCAGACAACAAGGAGCATTTCGATGCAGATATAACTCAACACCCACACTTTATTTGCAAAGACTGTGGTTGTGTTTTAGACGTGACTACAACAGGTCACACAGATATAGCGCAAAAGGGTTTTGTGGTAGAAAGTTGTGACACAACGTTTTTTGGCACTTGCCCAACTTGCTCAACACACTAAAAGGAGGTAAAGGTTATGAAATGGGTATGTTCAGTATGTGGATACGTTCATGAAGGAAACGAAGCACCAGAAGCTTGTCCTGTTTGTTATGAAGGTCCAGAAGCTTTTTCAAAAGAAGAAGAATAATAAATTAAATTATAACTGCAATTTAATTGCAGATTACATATAAATAACGAGGAGATAATTATTATGGAAAATAAAAAATATATTTGTGCAGTGTGCGGTTACGTGCACGAAGGAACTCAAGCACCTGATTTTTGCCCACAGTGCAAAGCACCGTCTGCAAAATTTTCAGAACAATCTGGCTCAAGAGTATGGGCTGCAGAGCACGTAGTGGGTGTTGCTCAAGGTGCATCACAAGAAATCATCGACGAACTTCGCCTTAACTTTACTGGCGAATGTACCGAAGTTGGCATGTATCTTGCAATGGCAAGAGTTGCTCACCGCGAAGGTTATCCTGAAATTGGTTTATATTGGGAAAAGGCAGCGTGGGAAGAAGCAGAGCACGCAGCAAAATTTGCAGAACTTTTGGGTGAAGTGATTTCTGACTCAACTAAAAAGAACCTCGAAATGCGCATAGATGCAGAAAATGGTGCAACTCAAGGCAAATTTGAACATGCAAAACTTGCTAAAGAACAAAACCACGATGCAATTCACGACACAGTTCACGAAATGGCACGTGACGAGGCAAGACACGGCAAGGCGTTTGAAGGTCTTTACAACAGATATTTTAAATAATTCGGCTGAAACGTCTAATCTTTGGTTGAAAAAATAAATAACTGTTTGACAATCAAAACATAATTTAGTCATTAAGGACGAAAGTCTTTAAAAACTCACGCTGGAAATGTTGGTTTCTTTCATCGTGAGATAAACAAAACAAAAGGGCAAAAAGCCCAACCTTGCCTCATGAAATGTTGTTTCTTTGTGAGGCAGGGTAACAAAACAACAAGCCACCAGACTATATTAAGCTGGTCTGACGGCAGTTGCAAAAGGCTATATTAAGTTTGCCTTTGTTGCAACTAAAACTAACAAAATCATAAAAGTTTCTTTCCAAAAATAATACCACTAAAAGAGCGTGTTTCCCCTTACGCTCTTTTTTATTTTACTTAAATCATTGATTTGTCTTGTTTTTCGGCCGTTTTATTCAGTTGTATTAACCTCATCATCTCGTCAAAATTGTACCTAAAAGTGGAAGAAAAGTGGAAAAAAAGTGGAATTTCTATCTTGCTCTTTTTGCCAAAACCCCCAAAAAGTGGAAATTGAAAAAGTGGAAGTTTTAAAATGCAAATATGCACTTTAATACATATATTATACCGCAGTTTAGATATTGCGTCCAGCTTTCGATTTTGCTGATTTACAAACTAAAAAAAACCACAAGCAAAAACCTGTGGTTTAATCGATTTAACGATATCGGGATATTAAAAACTGTATCATATGCCAATCAACTCGTGTCATACCACTGGGTGATTGACTTGTTCACTGGCTGGAAATTAAAAGATGGGGGAGTTTTTGCTTTTATATATGTACGAAAAAAAGTTCCCCAATAAAAAGGTATTTATTAGAAAAATTAATATTCTTTGTGTATTGACATAG
>JAFVQA010000116.1 GCA_017505015.1 Clostridia bacterium | reverse complement strand
CACCCAATCGTTTAGAGGGCTCTGATCTCAAATTTATTTAAAGAGGAAATTTATTAAAAACAGTGCAAAAAGACGACGAAAAAATTGTCGTCTTTTTTCGTTTGTACAAAGACGTTGCAACTTTGTTTTTAATTCATCTTTGTTGAGCGCATTCAGCATTTTCACGGCAGGGATATTTTTGCTTTTTGCAATTGATTCTCGCACGGTTATCCAGCCATCATATTTATCACTGCTGTTTGCAGGTTTATATCCACCAAAATTTGTTTGTTCGTCTAAAATCATGGTAGAAGGGGTCACTAAATTTTGCTCAAAAGATGGGGCAAGGCAAATTATTGGTTTTGCAGTTGAACCAATTTGTCTTTGCATAACAAATGGGTCTTGGTTTGTATTTGCAAAAAATGCATTTACGCCACAAGTTTGGTTATCTATCGAAATTGCCATTTTTTGCGCATTTTTCCTTGCTTTTGTTTTTGCTTTTTGCTGTTTTACACTTTGCGAAAGTGCAATTTGTTTTTCTTTATCCAAAAATGTAAAAACATTTATATCCATACTTTTAGCCTGCAAAGGGGTTATTCCAAAAATTTGTGCCACCTCGCAAATTGCCATATACTCATAAGTTTTCAGGTCATTTTGTTTTAAGCCAATTTTTTCAAGGTCAACTTGTTCTTGTTTGGCATTTTTTGCCTGTTCGCTTGTTATTTTGCCATTCTTTGCAAGCAAATCTAAAACAAGGTTTCGTCTGGCAATGCATTTGTCAATATTTTTGTCAGGTGCATAAATATTTGGTGCACGCAACAAACCTGCAAGCATTGCCGATTGCGAAACAGAAAGGTCTTTTGTTTCTTTATTGAAATAATATTTACTTGCTTGCTCAATGCCATAGCAACTATTTCCAAAATAAACAGAATTCAAATAAATTTCTAATATCTTTTCTTTAGGCATTTTCTTTTCCAACTCAACAGCAAGTCGAGCTTCCGTCATTTTTCTCGTTATGCTTTTTTCATTTGTAAGATGGGTGTTTTTTATCAACTGTTGCGTTATAGTAGAGGCACCTTCTTTAAAACGTCTGCTTTTAACATTCTCTAAGACTGCTCCTGCAATTCTATACAAATCAATACCGTTGTGAACAAAAAAACGTTTGTCTTCCAAACACACAAAACTATCAATAACGTGTTGTGGAATATCTCCATAAGTTATATAAATTTCATCATTAAAAGCATTTTTTAGTTTTGTTTCATTGTCGCAAAATATCTCGACCGTTACGTTTGAACTTTTAAATTTTTCTACGTCAAGTTTTGTTTTTAGTGATGGAATAAAAAACCACAAAAAAACAATGGTTATGACAAAAAATAATATTAAAAGAGCTAAAAAAATAACTTTTAAAAAACGAGATTTCACTTTTTTCATATCTTTATTAGTTTCTTCATTTTTGTTGCAAATATTTATTCGGCAGTTTTTTTATGATTGCAAAAATAGTTGAAAAATGCTATTATTTAATATGATGGAAAAATATTACTTTATTATGACTTATGGATGCCAAATGAACATCCACGAATCTGAAAAAATTGCAGGAATTTTGGAAAATCTCGGTTATAAAGCGACAGATTGTGTTGAAAATGCAGACGTAATTGCTTTCAACACTTGTTGCATACGCGAAACTGCAGAACAAAAAATAATGGGGCATATTGGCTCACTTAAAAAACTCAAAAAGAATAAACCTCACGTTAAAATTGTTTTGTGCGGATGCATGACTCAACAACAAGGAAAAGGAGAAGAAATAAAAGCAAAATATTCTTACGTTGACTACATTCTCGGCACTCACAATATCAACCAATTGCACGATTTATTGTCAACATCAACAAAATCTAAAATTCTGGTTGAACAAACAGATGGTTACATTACAGAAGATTTGCCCGTAACGCGCACAAGCATGCCAAACGCATGGGTAAACATTATCTATGGTTGCAACAATTTTTGCACTTATTGTATTGTTCCTTACGTAAGAGGAAGAGAACGCAGCAGAAGCATGCAATCTATAATTACAGAAGTAACTTCTCTCGTTGCTGAAGGATATAAAGAAATTACTTTGCTTGGTCAAAACGTAAATTCATATGGAAATGATTTGAGAGACGGAACTAATTTTGCAAAACTTCTTAACGAACTCGCAAAAATCCCTGGGGACTTCCGCTTGAGATTCATGACGTCACACCCAAAAGATTTTACTGACGATGTTATAGAAGCAATTGCATCTCATGACAAAATATGTAAACACATTCATTTACCTGTTCAAGCCGGTTCTACAAATATGCTTAAAGCTATGAACAGAAAATATACAAGAGAACAATATCTTGCACTTGTAGAAAAAATTAAAACACGTATTCCGTCAGTTGGGATCACAACTGATATTATGGTTGGTTTTAACGGTGAAACAGACGAGGATTTTGAAGACACTTTGTCTTTGGTTGAAAAATGTCAATTTTCAAGTGCTTTTTGTTTTGTTTATTCAAAGAGGAAAGGAACTGTTGGTTATAATATGACAAACGTTGTCCCTCAAGAAGTTAAAAAAGAGCGCATAAAACGATTGATTTCACTTCAAAACAAAATCACTCGTCAAGGAAACAGCAAATATCTTGGCAACGTTTTTGAAATTTTGGTAGAAGACGTTAACAGCAAATATGAAAACACATATTGCGGAAGAACAGATTGCGGTCGTCTTGTTAACTTTAAAAGTGACAAAAACATTATCAATCAATTTGTTAAAGTAAAAGTAACAAAGGGCACAAGCGCAACTTTATGGGGCGAAATTCAGGAGTAAATTATGGCATTATCACCAATGATGCGACAATATCTCATAACAAAAGAACAATATAAAGACTGCATATTGCTTTACAGGCTTGGTGACTTTTATGAGATGTTTTATGAAGATGCAATAAAAGCCAGCGAGGCACTTGACCTTGTTCTCACAGGAAAAAACTGTGGTGAGGCAGAAAGAGCACCTATGTGTGGCATTCCTTATCATGCTGCAGACAATTATATTTCAAAACTTGTCAACCAAGGCTTTAAAGTTGCAATTTGTGAGCAACTTACTGATCCATCGGCATCTAAAGGCCTTGTTGAGCGTGGCGTAGTACGAGTTATTACTCCTGGCACTGTTATCGAAAGCGAAATGCTCGATGACGATAAAAACAATTATATTGCAAGCATTTGCACAACTAACAACGATTGCGCAATAACATGGGCAGATATTTCTACTGGCGATATTTTTTGCACTAAATTCGAAGGAGAAAAAAGTCTTTCAAATCTGTTTGAACATCTTTTATCTATAAATGTAAAAGAAATTATTTGCAACAAACACGCAGAAAAACTCAATGAAAGTACATATATTCGTCAAAATGTTTTGCCAAGATTTAACAGATATGAAAGTTGCGATCTTAAATTTTCTGATTCAGAAAAAATTTGTGTTGCTAAATTCTCAAAAGAATTTGTTAAAAACAGCAATTTTGCATCTAAATCATTAATTTGTTCTTTGGCAAATTTACTCAAATATATCGACGAAACACAAAAAATCTCTCTTATTCACTTGAAAGAGGTTGTATACGTTGATACTGCAAAATATATGGTTTTAGATGCAAACGCAAAATCGCATCTTGAAATTTTCGTTTCTTCTCACGACAAGAAAAAACGTGGCTCTTTGTTTTGGCTTCTTAACAAAACAAAAACTGCAATGGGCAGCAGACTTCTTAACCAATGGATGGAACAACCTTTGCAGGATATCAGCGAAATTGAATATCGTCATAATGCCGTAGAAGAATTTATAAACAACTTTATTTTGCGCGAAAACGTTCGTGAAAGCTTGCAACAAGTTAAAGATATCGAAAGAATTACAACAAAAATATCTTATGCAAGCATCACACCAAAAGATTGTATTGCTTTGCAACAATCATTGGCAAAAATTCCTGCACTTTGTACAGTTTTGCGAAAATCTCAAAACCCATACGTTTTAGATTTGTGCAGACAAATGCCAGATTTGTCTTTTACCGAAAATTTGCTGTTTAATGCTATTGATGAAAATGCACCTGCAATTACACGAGATGGTGGTTTTATCAAACAAGGCTTCAACAGTGAACTGGACGAATGCAGAAATCTTTCACAAAACGGCGTAAAACTCATTGGTGAACTTGAAGCAAAACAACGAGAAGCAACTGGAATAAAAACGTTAAAAATAGGGTTTAATCGTGTTTTTGGCTATTTTTATGAAGTAACAAATTCTTATAAAGAACAAGTGCCACTTGATTTTGTTCGCAAACAGACAATTTCAAATTCAGAAAGATATATCAACGACGAACTTAAAGTTTTAGAAAACAACATTCTTTCTGCTCATGACAAAGGTCTTAAGATTGAAAAAGATTTATACAGCGAGATTATAAACACACTCAAAGGCTATATCAGGCCATTGCAACAAATTGCTCATATTCTTGCACAAATCGACTGTTTGGCTTCTTTTGCAATTTGCACAATCGAAAATGACTATTGCAAACCAACGATGGTGAAAAACGATCGTCTTTATATAGAAGAAGGTCGTCATCCGGTTGTTGAAATCTTTACTAAAGATGAAAAATTTGTTCCAAACGACACGTTGTTGGACAATGGTGAAAACAGAACAATGATTATTACCGGCCCAAATATGGCAGGTAAAAGCACGTTTATGCGCCAGGTTGCACTCATTGTTTATATGGCACATATAGGCTGTTTTGTTCCTGCAAAACAAGCCCAAATACCAATTGTAGACAAAATTTTCACTCGTGTTGGAGCAAATGATGACCTGACTTTTAAACAAAGTACCTTTATGGTAGAAATGTCAGAAGTTGCAACAATTTTAAACAATGCGACACAAAACAGTCTTATCGTGCTTGATGAAGTTGGCAGAGGAACTGCCACTTTCGATGGTTTGAGCATCGCATGGGCTGTTATGGAATATATATCTACTCACATAAAAGCAAAAACTCTTTTTGCCACACATTATCACGAACTCACAGAGCTCGAAGGCAAAATTGAAGGAGTAAAAAACTATAAAATTTGTGTAAAAGAATATAACAACAGCATCATATTTTTGCGAAAAATCGCAAGAGGAGGTGCAAATAAAAGTTTTGGTATCGAAGTTGCAGCGCTTGCAGGAGTTAAACAAGAAGTTATCCAAAATGCACGCAACATTTTGAACAAACTTGAATCTGCAGACATTACTTTTGACATAAATAAAATAGAAAACCCTGTTCAAAGTGAAGATAAATCTGCAAAAAAAATAAAACGTATTTTAAAAGAACTTGATCTCAACAGATGCACTCCGCTTGAAGCATTTAGCATTTTAACAGATCTTGTAGAACAAGCAAAGGATTAACATGGCAAAAATCAACGTATTAGACAGCTCTGTTTACAACAAAATAGCAGCTGGAGAAGTTGTTGAAAGACCGGCTTCTATCGTTAAAGAACTTGTTGAAAACTCTATTGATGCAGGTGCAAATAAAATAGAAATAATCATTGAAGATGGCGGTTTAAAAAGCATAACCGTTATCGACAATGGCTGTGGTATTGAAAAAGACTGTGTAGAAACAGCCTTTTTAAACCATGCCACAAGCAAAATCTCTTCAGAAAAAGACCTTGAAAAAATTTACACTCTTGGTTTCAGGGGGGAAGCCCTTTCAAGTATCGCAGCCGTATCTAAAGTAGAAGTTCTCACAAAACAGAATTTGATGAATTTGGAACTCAATTGCGCATTGAAGGTGGAAAAGTGGTTTCCAACGTTGATTTTGGCACTGCAAAAGGAACTTCTATCAAAATAGAAGATTTGTTTTTTAACACACCTGCACGCAAAAAGTTTTTAAAAAAGCCATCTGGTGAAGCGACTGAAATTACAAACCTTGTTCAAAGATTAATTCTTGCCAATCCAAACGTTGCAATAAAATATACGTCAAACAACAATTTAGTTTTCAATGCGCAAGGTCTTGGTCTTGAATCTGCAATTTTTGCAGTGTATGACAACAAAACTCTTGCAAATTGCAAAAAAATCAATTGGTTTTATAGAGATATTGAAGTTGAGGGTTACGTAGGAAACAAAAACTTTACAAAACCAAACCGCACTTATCAAACAGCTATAGTAAACGGAAGATACGTTTCAAACACAACAATTTCCATGGCAGTTCAACGTGCTTTTGACAAATATCTTACAACAAGAGCTTATCCGTTTTTTGTTCTTAATGTAAAAGTTCCATTTGACAAAATTGACGTAAACGTTCACCCAAATAAAATGGAAGTCAAGTTTGAAGATGCTCAAAGCATTTTTTATGCGGTTTATATTCCAATTAAAGAAGTGCTTGACGAAACTGACAAAAAATCAATTCCAGAAATTAAAATTGAAAGCGAACAACTTTCAATTCAAAAACAATTTGTGTCAGAACAACCAAAAAAACAACCCGAAGAGATACCAACACCATCGAAAGTTGAAAATATCATTTCTGCAAACAAAGATAAACAAGATGCCATAACTTTTGAAAATAAAAGCGAACCAGAAAACGTTGTTTTCTCGAAAACAGCTGATGCAGAAATAAAAAGAAAAAACGTAACTTTTGCTGATATCGAAAT
>JAFVQA010000115.1 GCA_017505015.1 Clostridia bacterium | reverse complement strand
TTTTTTAAAAAGGCAGACGTAGTGCTTTATGCACTTGTTGGCGTTGCAGTTGTGAGTTTGTTTTTGTCTTTTGTGGTGTTCAGGCCAAAACTTGACCTCGAGTTTATAAACGTTTATCACCAAAACAATTTGGTTTATCAATATGACGTAGAAAAGGGTGTTGGTGGCATTGTTGACGATAACTATAAACAACACGTAACGACAGAAAAACAAGGTGAAAAAATAACTGTAACGATAGAATATAACGGCCACAAAAACGTGGTGCAAATTGAAAAAAACAGTGCAAAAATGCTTGAAGCAAACTGCAGCAACACCAAAGAATGCGTAAACAGCTTTGCTCCGATAACAAACGGCAACCAGACTATTATATGCGACGTATCGCACGTTAAAATAGTTGGTGTGGCAAGTGGCGAAAGCCTTATTATAAACGGGTAGGTGAAGTTATGGTCAAATTTTCTGCAAAACGCATAGCGTTGTTGTCGGTGCTTACGGCAATGGCTTCCATCACCTTTTTGATAGAGGGGCTGTTTCCGCCAATGTTTATTCCTGGTGCAAAAATGGGGTTGTCAAATATTTTTTCAATGCTGGCAGTCGTGTTGCTTTCGCCAGTCGATGCCATTATTCTGGTGGCTGTTCGCACCACACTGGGCAGTTTTATGGTGGGCAACTTGTCATCGTGGGTATATAGTTTTACGGCAGGTGTGGCATCTGTTGCCGTCACAGGCTTTTTATACTGGTTGTTGCGTGACAAGGTGTCGTTGGTTGCAATAAGCGTTGTTGGCGCAGTGGTGCATAATATCACCCAAAACACAATTTTTTGCCTTATTACAAGCACGCCCGAACTGTTTGCTTATTTGCCATATCTTGCGCTTATCGGGGTTGTTGCAGGGCTTGTGGTTGGCGTGGCAACCGTGCTCATTGTAAAAAGTGTGCCGTTTGACAAATTTATTGATGCAAACTGAAATATTTTTTAGCAAAAAAATCTCAATACAAGGGTCTATCCTTATTGAGATTTTTTTTGATATAAGTTATAATTATTTATAATGGTTAAAAATCCGCACAAAAAGGAGGATTTATTTGTGATAGAACTCAAAAACAGCGGTGTATGGCTCCGCAATGGTCAAATTGTTTGTGACGACGGTTTGCAGGATAAAAGTGCAGGTCGTGACAAAACGATTGCTTATCAAATTATGAACAAACACAACGTAAGCAGTGAGGCAGGCAAATTCCGCATCAAGTTTGATGCCATGATGTCTCACGATATCACTTACGTTGGCATTATACAAACAGCAAGAGCAAGTGGGCTCAAACAATTTCCACTTGAATACAACCTTACAAACTGCCACAACAGCTTGTGCGCAGTAGGTGGCACTATCAACGAAGACGACCACGTGTTTGGTCTTTCTGCTGCAAAAAAATACGGCGGAAACTTTGTGCCAACAAACCTTGCGGTTATTCACCAATATGCACGTGAAGCCGTTGCAGGTTGTGGCAAAATGGTGCTTGGTTCTGACAGTCACACTCGTTATGGTGCACTTGGCACAATGGGCGTTGGCGAAGGTGGACCAGAACTTGTAAAACAACTTTTGAACAATACTTATGACATTGACAAACCACAAGTGGTTTTGGTGTGGCTCGAAGGCGCTCCAAAACAAGGTGTTGGCCCTCACGACGTTGCAATTGCAATGTGCAAAGCAGTTTTTGCAAATGGTTTTGTAAAAAACAAAGTGCTTGAGTTTGTTGGCCCTGGCATTAAAAATTTGTCAATCGACTTCCGCAACGGTATTGACGTTATGACAACAGAAACAACTTGTTTGTCATCAATCTGGGCAACAGACGAAACTGTTGGTCAATATTATGCTGTTCACGGAATGGCAGACAGATATGCAAAACTTGACCCACAAGACGGTGCATATTATGACAGCATGATCAAAATTGACCTCAGCAAGGTTGAAAGTATGATTGCTTTGCCATTCCACCCATCAAATGCATATACAATTCACGAATTGCAACAAAACGCACAGGATATCTTTGCCTTGGTAGAAAAAGAGGCAAAAGCACAATTTGGCGACAAAATCGACTTTAAACTTCAAGACAAAGTCGTTGACGGCAAAATTTTGGTTGACCAGGGTATCATTGCAGGTTGCGCAGGTGGTTTGTTTGAAAACCTTTGCGAAGCAGCAGATATTCTTGACGGTGCATCAACAGGCAACGGATATTTCACTTTGTCAACTTATCCTGCCAGCCAACCGCTCACTATGGAAATCGTTAAAAACGGCGTAGCGGCAAAACTCATTGGTGCAGGTGCACTCATCAAATCTGCATTCTGTGGCCCATGTTTTGGTGCAGGCGACGTTCCATCTAACAACGGCTTGTCAATAAGACACACAACACGCAACTTCCCTAACCGCGAAGGCTCAAAACCAGGTCAGGGTCAGCTTGCTGCAGTTGCTCTTATGGATGCAAGGTCAATTGCTGCAACTGCTAAAAACGGTGGTGTGCTTACTGCCGCAACAGACGTTGAATATACAGTTACTAAATACGACTATCATTACGATGACAGCATTTATCAAAAACGTGTTTACAAAGGCTTTAACGCTCCGGAACAGGGTGCCGAACTCAAACTTGGCCCAAACATTACAGACTGGCCAAAAATGAACCCTATGAGCGAAAACATGCTTGTTAAACTTGCTGCCGTTATTCACGACCCTGTTACTACAACAGACGAACTCATTCCATCTGGCGAAACAAGCAGCTATCGCTCAAACCCACTCAAACTCAGCGAATTTGCTTTGTCACGCCGTGTTCCTGAATATGTATCACGTTCAAAAGCAATTCAACAGGCAGATCGTGACAGACGAAACGGCATTGTTAGTGACGAAATCAAAAATGCACTTGCACAGGTTGGAAATGCAGACGAGCTCGTTAAAAACACTTCTTATGGTTCATGCGTATTTGCAACAAAACCTGGCGATGGTTCTGCTCGCGAACAAGCTGCAAGCTGCCAGAAAGTTTTGGGTGGCGATGCAAACATCTGCTATGAATTTGCAACAAAACGTTATCGCAGCAACTGCATCAACTGGGGTATTGCTCCTTTCACAATTGATGCAGACGTTAAATTTGACTATGACGAAGGCGACTTTGTTTTTGTTCCTGGCATCAGAGAAAAAATTGCAAACAACGTTGAAGACATTCCTGCAAAAGTAATAAGCAAAAATGGCGTGAGCGACATTATGCTTCACGTTAAAGGCCTTACAGAAGACGAAAAAACAATTCTTTTGGAAGGTTGCCTTATGAACTATTATGCAGCACAAAACAAATAAGGAGAAACAAATGGAAAAAATCAAAATGACTACACCCCTCGTTGAAATGGACGGGGATGAAATGACACGAATCATATGGCAATCTATCAAAGATCAACTCATTTTGCCATTTGTTGACCTCAAGACAGAATATTATGACCTTGGTCTTGTAAAACGTGACGAAACAAACGACCAGGTTACAATAGATGCATCAAACGCAACAAAAAAATATGGCGTTGCAGTAAAGTGTGCCACAATCACACCAAACAAACAACGCATGAGCGAATATAACCTTAAAGAAATGTGGAAAAGCCCAAACGGCACAATAAGAGCAATTCTTGACGGCACAGTGTTCCGTGCACCTATCATTATCGACAGCATTAAACCGGCTGTTCGCAACTGGAAAAAACCTATTACTATTGCACGTCACGCATATGGCGACGTTTATAAAAGCGTTGACATGAAGGTGGATGAACCAGGCGTTGCAGAACTTGTGTTTACAGGCGAAAGTGGCAAAGTGCAAAAAGTTACCGTTCAAAAAATGAATGGTGGTGGCATTTTGCAGGCTGCTCACAACATGGATAAATCTATCGAGTCTTTTGCACACGCATGCTTCAAGTTTGCTTTGGACAGCAACCAGGACCTTTGGTTTTCAACTAAAGACACAATTGCAAAAGTATACGACGGCAACTTTAAACAAATTTTCGAAGACGTATATAATGCAAATTATAAAGAACAATTCGAGGCAAAAGGTCTTGAATATTTCTACACACTCATTGACGATGCAGTTGCACGTGTTATCCGCAGTGAAGGTGGTTACATTTGGGCTTGTAAAAACTATGACGGCGACGTTATGAGTGACATGGTGTCTACTGCATTTGGTTCACTTGCAATGATGACAAGCGTGCTTGTTTCACCAGACGGCAAATATGAATACGAAGCTGCACACGGCACAGTTACAAAACACTATTATCGTTGGCGTGACGGCGAGAAAACGTCTACAAACCCAATGGCAACAATTTTTGCATGGACAGGCGCTTTCAAGAAACGTGGCGAACTTGACAACTTGCCAGACCTTGTTCGCTTTGGCGAATTGCTCGAACAAGCAAGTTTGCAAACTTTGCAAGACGGCATTATGACAAAAGACCTTGTAGCCTTGGCAGAAGGCAAAACAAGGGCAGTTACAACAGACGAATTCATTTTGGAAATACGTCAACGTTTGGAAAAACTCATTTAACGTTTGGCTATAGCGATTGCTAAATAAACTAAAATAAAGGCACGGTGAAAAACCGTGCTTTTTTAATAGATAAAATTTGTGCAATCGCGTCAAAACTATATATGAACCGGCAACTTTCCCTTGTAGCCTTGGCAGAAGGCGAAACAAGGGCAGTGACTACTGATGAATTTATTTTGGAAATCAGAACTCGTCTTGAAAAATTGTTTAATGCATAAATAAAATATTAAAGACGGACTTTTAAAGTCCGTCTTTTTGTTTGGATTGTTATTACGTTGTGTGGCTGATTATTTGTTACTTACAAAAACATTTTCTTCTTGTGGCGTGAGGTGGCGATATTGTCCTTCGGGCAGGTCGCCCAAAACTATAGATGAAAAACTTACTCTTTGCAAAAACACAATTTTGTTTCCACGTGCGCCAAACAATCTTTTTATTTCGTGATATTTGCCCTCTACAAGGGTTATATAGCCGTTTTTGCCGTCGACACGCTCAATTTCACAAGGCTTGGTTGTCCACCCGTCTGCAAGGGTTATTCCGGCTTGAATTGCTTCAATATCTTCATTGGTATATTCATCTGCTGTTGTGAAAAAATATTTCTTTTTAACGTGGCGTTTTGGCGACAGGTTGTTGTGTGCCGAAACACCGTCGTTTGTCAAAATAACAAGCCCAACGGTGTCTTTGTCAAGCCTGCCACAAGGGAAAAGGTCAAACTTTCTGAGTTCTGGTGGCAAAAGATCAAGCACAGTTTTGTCGCGAGGGTCGTCTGTAGATGACACGTAGCCCTGTGGCTTGTTGAGCAACAGGTATACGTATTTTTTATATTGCACAACTTTGTCGTCAAGCGTGATTACGTCTTTGTTTTCGTCAATTTTCACGTCGGCTTTTTTTGCAACGATGCCGTTTACGGTTATGCAACCTTTTTTTATTTTGTCTGCCACTTCTTTTCGTGACAGAATTTTTTGTTCACTAAAAAATTTATCTAATCTCATCATAATTAAAAAAGACGGAAGGTTCCTTCCGTCTTTTATTATATCATTTTTTTTGATATATACAAGTTTTATTTTTTGTTTCTCAAAGTGTCTGGCATTGCCCAGCCATAGTGGTCTGTGTGGAGCAATTGGTGAGCTTTGTGAGAGTTTGGACTTGCAAAGAATTTTTCATAGCATTCTGCAACTGCCGGGTTTTCGTGAGAGAAGCGGATAGGGTTTGCTTCGTCAAGGTTGCGCAATGTTGCGCCACGTTCTGCAGCAAGTTCTTGTCCGTCGTGGATAGGTTGGCCACCGCCACCTGCACAACCACCAGGGCAAGCCATAACTTCTACAAAGTCATAATGCGCTTCGCCACGTTCAAGATCTTCCATAAGTTTGCGAGTGTTGCCAAGACCACTTACAACTGCAACAGAAAGTTCTGTTCCGCCAAGGTTAAATTTTGCTTCTTTTCTGCCACCTATTGTGCGCACTTCATAAAATGCGTCTGGGTCTGGTTTTTTGCCTTCTACAAGGAAGTATGCACTTCTGAGAGCTGCTTCCATAACGCCACCAGTTGTGCCGAAGATAACTGCAGCACCTGTGCCTGTGCCAAGCGGAGAGTCAAATTCTTCTTCTTCAAGCTGGCTAGGAATAATGTGTTCTGCACGAATGAGTCTGTCAACTTCGCGAGTTGTCAAAACAACGTCTACGTCAGGACCAACGCCTGCAGATTGCATTGTTGGCAAAGCAGCTTCTTGCTTTTTAGCAACGCAAGGCATGATAGAAATTACAAACAATTTTTCTGGAGCAACGTCCAAAAGTTTTGCATAATATGTTTTTGCAACAGCACCAAACATTTGTTGTGGTGATTTTGCAGTAGAAAGATTTTCTACGTAGTCAGGATATTGAGTTTTGATAAATCTTACCCAACCTGGACAGCAAGATGTAAACATTGGTTTGCCTTGCTTTTTAAGTTGTGGCAGTCTGTGCAAAAATTCTGTGCCTTCTTCCATAATAGTGAGGTCGGCAGAAAAGTTTGTGTCAAAGATATAATCTATGCCAATTCTTCTCAATGCAGAAACAAGGCGTTTTTCTGTTGCAAATTCGCGTGGCAAATTGAAAGATTCGCCCCATGCAGCACGAACTGCAGGTGCAATTTGCACGATAGTGATGATGTCAGGGTCTGCCAAAGCTTCAAAAACTTTGTCTGTGTCGTCACGTTCTCTCAAAGCACCTGTTGGGCAGTGAGTAATGCATTGACCACACAAAGCGCAGTCTGTTTCACAAATGTTTTTGTGTTTTTTAACGTCAACAGTTGTGCGTGAACCTGTGTTTACAACGTCCCAGATGCCCATTGACTGAATTTTGTCACAAAACTGAATGCAACGCATACATTTGATGCATTTGCTTGCATCGCGAATGAGTGGATAGTTATGGTTCCATGGGTTGTCAGGAATGTTCTTTTCAAAACGACGTTCTGTAAGACCAAGGTTAGTAGCAAGAGCCTGCAAGTTGCAGTTGTTGCTTCTTACGCAAGTTGCACAACGTGCATTGTGTTGTGAAAGAATGAGTTCTACGTTGATTTTGCGTGTGTTTCTTACTTTTTGGCTGTTGGTAATGATTTCCATGCCTTCCTGAACTTCGTTGTTGCAGGCAGTAAGGAGTTTTTCTTTGCCTTTAAGTTCTACAACGCAAACACGGCATGCACCGATTTCGTTAATTTCTTTTAGGAAGCACAAAGTTGGGATAGAAATGCCAACAGATTTTGCGGCATCAAGTATTGTTGTTCCTTTTGGTACAGAAACAGGAATGTTATTTATCTTGAGGTTTACCATTTTTCTTTTCTGCCTCCTTTAAAGATGCCATAACCAAAGTGGTCGCAACGCATACAACGTTGACCTTCCTGCATTGCTTCTTCTTCAGTCATGCAAATTTCCATAATATCAAAGTCGTGTTTTCTTTCTTCTGCAGGTCTTTCAACCATAGTAACACGACCACATGGTTTTCTGTCGTGGAGTCTAACTGGTGGAACTTCTACACCAACGTCAAGTTCGTGGTGGAAACCAAGATATTCGTCTACGTTTGCGGCAACAACTTTGCCACCAGCGATAGCGCGAACAACGGTTGCAGGGCCAGATACACAGTCACCACCGGCAAAAATACCAGGAGTATCTCTCAAACCACCCCAGTTGAGTGCGTCGATAGTTCCGCGTTTCATAGGGATGCCATATTTTTCAAGGTCAGATTCGATTGCCTGACCGATAGCAACGATAATAACGTCGCAGGCAATGCGTTCTTCTGGTTTCTGGCTGTCACGTGGTGCAGGTCTGCCACCTTTGTGAGGGCCAATGATTTGTGGTTTAACCCACAATGCAGCAACCTTTCCGTCCTGATCAGCTTCGATGCGAAGTGGTGATTGCAATTCGAGCAATTCACAACCTTCGTCGATAGCGCCAATAACTTCTTCTTGCATTGCAGTCATATCCTGCATGCGACGACGATAAACGATTTTTACGTTGTTTGCACCAAGACGAACAGATGAACGGGCAACGTCCATAGCAACGTTACCACCGCCGATAACGATAACGTTTTTGCCGTTAAAGTCAGGCATGTCGTCGTCACCAATGCGACGGAGCATTTCAACTGCAGAAATAACGCCTTGTGAGCCTTCGCCTTCGATGCCAAGTTTTTTGTCTGTTTGTGCACCGATAGCAATGCAAATAGCGTCAAATTCTTTTTTGAGGTCTGCAATGCTTGGGTTTTCGCCAACAGGTGTTTCAAGTTTAACTTTAATGCCTGCAGACAAAATAGTTTCAATTTCTTTGTCAAGAATGTGTCTTGGCAAACGGTAGCCAGGTATGCCGTATCTCAACATGCCACCGAGTTTTTTCTTTGCTTCAAACAAAGTTACGTCGTGACCCATGAGTGTGAGATAATATGCTGCAGAAAGGCCACCAGGACCGCCACCGATAACGGCAACTTTTTTGCCTGTTGCTGGCAAAGGTCTTGGTACTGCAACGTCGCCTGCGCGTTCTGCCGCAAAACGTTTGAGACCACGAATGTTAATAGGTGCGTCCATAATAGAACGACGGCAACGAGCTTCGCATGGGTGTTCGCAAACAAGACCACAAACAGAAACGAATGGGTTGTCTTTGCGAATGAGGCGAACAGCATCGTCATATCTGCCGTTTACGATAAGGCCAATGTAGCCAGGAATGTCAACTTCTGCAGGGCATTGTGAAACGCAAGGAACAGGTTGTTCAATGTTGCATTTGCAACGACCGTGCAAAATATGTTCTTCAAAGTCGTCACGGAAGCCCTCTATCCCCTTGAGGACCATGCGTGCCGCTTCATAACCGATTGCGCAGTCGGCAGAATAATAAATGCCTTGTGCAGTTTTTTCAATAAGGTCAATTGTGTCTAACGTTGCTTTTCCGTCCAAAACGTCGTCAAGCAACTTTTCAAGTGCGCCAAGACCAATTCGGCAAGGCGTGCATTTGCCACAAGACTGTGCATGGCACATCTTGAGGAAAGACGCAGACATGTCAACAGGGCACAAGCCTGTAGGGCTTGCACTTATGCGACGCTCAACGTCTTTGTAAAGTTCTTCAACAGTAGCTTCTGCTCTGTTTTTTGTGTAAATGCTAAGTCTGCTCAAAATTCCTCCCGTGCTGGCAAAAAGCCAGTATAAAAGCATATTTTTTATAATTATATCACAGTTAATTTTACATTTCAATATCAAAACCAAAAGTAGATTTTTTCACAATCTGCGTTAAAAATTTGTTTAGTTGCAAAAAATAAAGACAGACGAAAAAAGTCTGTCTCAATATTCTTTTCGGCCAAGCAAAAAATCTGTGCTTACGTCAAAAAAATCAGCAATTTTTATAAGATGTTTAATTTCGGGTATGCGCTCGCCTTTTTCATATTTATTTATAGTAGAAGGAGATAGCTGCAAAATGGCTGCAAGTTCTTTTTGCTTCATATCGTTTGCTTCGCGCAAATATTTGATTCTCGATCCAATTATCATACTTGACATTATATTATTTTTTACATATAATTAAAAAAAATTGACACTCCGTCAATTTTATATCATATTTTGTGTCATATATAAGGAGACTATACACGTGAAAATAAATTTTGATAATTTGCAGAGTTATACGATGGGCGAGCTCAGAATGATTGCAAAAATGTTCAGGATAAAAAAGCCGACCTCTATGAATAAAAAGCAACTCATTGGCGAAATAGAAAAAATGCGTGAAAGTGGCGAGGAACTGGTGTTGAAAGACAATGTTTCAAGCAGTCTTGCAACAGATCTCATTGGTGACATAAATGCCGTTTCGCAACTTAAACTTTCTGACAGAATGGAAGAAATCAAAGAAATTTTAACAGACTGCATCGTGTGTGTTTTGAGTGCAAATACAGACGTTGCCTCAAAAAAGCAAATTTTAACCAATCTGCTTAAAGCATTAGACAAAACAAATGAAGAAAAAAATGAAAGTGCATATATAAAAAGTGTAAAAAATTTTGTAAATACGCTGTAAAAAACAAAAAAACCTCTTTACAACAAAAAAGCAAAGTGTTATACTTTGTTCAATCGAAAAACCCCTAAATGCGTTGATAAAAGACAAGGGTTGTTTATTTACGAAGTCAGAGAGCTGTCGGTTGGTGCGAGACAGTCTTTATGTAAACGGCTTATCCCTTTTGTAGCAGAGCGACTGAAAAATGCAGTAAGTTTCTCCGGTTGACACCGTGATATGTCTTGGGCTTGAATGAGCCTCAAAGTGGATGTTTTATTACATCAAATTGGGTGGTACCGCGGATTTTATATTCGTCCCAAACATGCGTTTGGGGCGTTTTTTCATATATTCGTATAGGAGGATGTGAACTATGAATTCAGTTCAACAAATTGCAGAAAGAATCAAAGGTTTGCGCACTCTCGTGGGCAAAACCCCAGAACAAATGGCAGAAGAAATTGGTGTTTCTACTGCAGAATATCATCAGGCAGAGGCAGGCACACTTGACTTTGCGTTTACTTTTCTTTATCGTTGTGCAGGCGCACTTGGCATTGACGTTTCAGAACTTATCTCTGGTAAATCTGCAACACTCACAACTTGTCAGGTAGTGCGCAAAGGCGAAGGTTTGCCACTTGAACCACGCGATGGTTTTGCATATTACAACCTTGCGTCGCTCAAAAAAGACAAACTTTCACAACCATATTTTTGTATTGCAAAACATTCATATACACTCGAAAACTCACCAATCAGCCTTACTCAGCACGCAGGCGAAGAGTTTGACTACGTTGTAAAAGGCACACTTAAAGTTCAGGTTGGCGACAGAATTGAGTTTTTGCGTGAAGGCGACTGTATCTATTATGACAGCACAAAACCTCACGGCATGGTTGCAATCGGTTGCGACTGTGAATTTGTGGCAGTTGTTGTTCACGGCACAAACGAAGAGTTTAAACTTCCTCACGAAATTCACGAAGTTTACGAAAAAGACAACGACGTTGACTATGACTACAGCAAATGCGTATATCACAAATTCGTTAAAGTTAAAGAAAACAAAGAGGGTCATCTTGAAGATATCAAGTTTACTCCAACACAAAACTTCAACTTTGGTTTTGACGTTGTAGACGCCATTGCGGACAAGGCACCAAACAAACGTGCAATGCTTTGGCTTTCTAAAGACAAAGAAGTTAAAGACTTTAGTTTTTGGGATATCAAAAAATTGTCTAACCAGGCGGCAAACTATTTTAAATCAAAGGGCATCAAAAAGGGCGACAAAGTTATGCTTGTGTTGCAACGCAGATATCAGTTCTGGATTGCAATCGTTGCATTGCACAAAATCGGTGCGGTAGTTATTCCTGCAACACACATGCTTGTTAAACACGACCTTGAATATCGCTTCCAGGCTGCAGGCGTAAAAGCAATTGTTGCCACTAACGAAAACGACATTCCAAATCAGGTAGATATGGCGTGCGAAACAAGCCCAACGTTGCAAATCAAAATGCTTGTTGGCGACCATCGTGAAGGTTGGGATAACTTTGACGACGGCATTGCAACACAAAGCACTGTTTTTGACAGACCAACAGGTGACGACGACGTTACAAACAGCGACCATATGCTTATGTATTTTACGTCTGGCACAACAGGTTATCCAAAAATCACTGCACACAACTTCCTTTATCCACTTGGCCACCTTGTTACAGCAAGATATTGGCACCACGTAGACCCTAACGGTTTGCACTTTACAATTTCTGACACAGGCTGGGGCAAAGCAGTTTGGGGCAAACTGTATGGTCAATGGCTTTGCGAAGCGCCAGTGTTTACTTATGACTTTACAAAGTTTGAGGCACAAGACATTTTGCCGTTGTTTAAAAAATACAACATAACAACTTTCTGTGCTCCACCAACAATGTATCGTTTCTTTATTAAAGAAGATTTGTCACAATATGACTTGTCATCACTTCGTCACACAACAATTGCGGGCGAAGCACTCAACCCAGAGGTTTATGACCAATGGCTTAAAGCAACAGGTCTTAAACTTACCGAAGGTTTTGGCCAGACAGAAACAACTCTTGTTCTTGCAAACTTGCTCGGCACAGAACCAAAACCAGGTTCAATGGGCAAACCATCACCACAATACAGTGTAGATTTGCTTGACCCAGACGGCAACCCTGTTAAAGTGGGTGAAACTGGTGAAATTTGCATTCGCACAAGATACGGTGCACCTTGCGGTTTGTTCTCTTGCTATTATCGTGACGAAGAAAAAACAAACTTTGCATGGAACAACGACATCTATCACACAGGCGACCAGGCATGGCGAGATGAAGACGGATATTACTGGTACGTTGGCCGTACAGACGACGTTATCAAATCATCTGGCTATCGCATTGGACCTTTCGAAATCGAGTCTGTTATTATGGAGCTTCCATACGTATTGGAATGTGCCGTTACAGGTGTGCCAGACCCTGTTCGTGGTCAGGTTGTTAAGGCAACTGTCGTTTTGACAAAAGGCACAGAACCAAGCGAAGAACTCAAAAAAGAAATTCAGCACTACGTAAAAATTCACACAGCACCATACAAATATCCACGTGTGGTAGAGTTTGTCGATTGTTTGCCAAAAACAATTTCTGGCAAAATCCGTCGTGTCGAACTTCGTGGCGAAACTAAAAAATAGGCACTTGAAAAGTGCCAACGGTATGTTCTGAATAGGGTATGGAAAAACAATGCCTTGACAGAGTTGAACCGTTGCATTAAAAATAAAAAATAAAAGCGAGCAGTTTTGCTCGCTTTTTGTTTTGCTAAAAAAGTATCTTTCGTTTGTATATAGTTTTTTTCGTTGCTATATGTTATAATTAACAAATGAAGTTTCAAACCCTGTGCAGTGGAAGCAAAGGCAATTGTGCCGTGCTACAAAGCGAACAATCAAAAATTCTCATTGATATCGGCATGCCTTTGTCTGTTTTAGAAAAAGACCTGCTTGCTTTTGGCATAAGGCCGGAAAAGATAGATGCAGTTTTTATCACGCACGAACACAGCGACCATATCAGTGGGTTAGAGTCTTTCAGCAAAAAATATGACAAACAGGTTTTCGTGCACAAAAAAGGGTTTTTGACTCTTGCCAAAAAGTCATATTATGCAAACCACAAAATAACTCATTTTGACAAACCATTTGTGTTTAAAGATTTGTCAGTGAGCACCTTTGAGTGTTCGCACGACAGTGCGTATTGCTGTGGTTACAGGTTTGACGATGGCAAAACTGCAATTGCAACTATAACAGACCTTGGCGTTGCAGATAGTTTTGTTATAGATTTTGTAAAAGGTTGCAAACTTGTGTTGTTAGAAAGCAACCACGACGAAGAAACTTTGATCAACGGCGACTATCCTGCTATTTTAAAGAAAAGGATATCCGGGTTAAAGGGGCATTTGTCAAACGCACAGGCAAGTCGTTTGGCAGTAGAAATGCAAAAAGTTGGTGTAAAAAGACTGTTGCTTGGGCACCTTAGCCAAAACAACAACAGCCCTGAACTTGCCTTTTACGAAACGTTGCAAATGCTCAACAAAAACAACATACGCGAAGGTGTGGATATTGTCGTAGACGTAGTCACACAAGATAAAAAAAGCGAGGTATACCACGTTGAATAATTTTAAAAACAAAATTTCTATTAAAGACAGTGGCGTTGTGTTTGCTTTGTCAGTTTTTGGCACGGCAATAGTCAGCCTTGTTCTTGCTTTTATAATGGCAAGTGCAGAGGGTTTTTTGTCAGATCAAAAAACTTTGCAATGGGTGAGTGGCATTGTTGCACAACTTATTATCATTGGCTGTGCCGTTGGCTATGGCATTTATAAAAAAATAAACGTGCCAACTGCGGTTGGTGCAAAAAACCCACTCAAATTGTGGCAGGTGGCACTCCTTTTGGTGCTTGCTTTTGCAGTGCTTTGTTTTATGTTGCCTGTGCAAACCTTTATTTCAAATCTGCTCATCAAGGCAGGTCTTTCATCTCCACCAGGCATTATTGTTGACACAACGGGTGACCTTGTTCTGGCACTTGTTGTTGCTGCAGTGTTGCCATCAATTTGCGAAGAAACGTTATATCGTGGTTTTTTGTGCAACAGTTTTGCAAAACCGGGCAAAAAGGTAGATTTTTCTGCAGTGCTTGTTTCATCTGCTTTGTTTGCGCTTATGCATATGAGCCCTTGGCAAACAATTCACCCATTTGTTCTCGGTTGCATTATTGCCATTGTTTATCTTGCAACAAGGTCAATCTGGGCGGCAGTTATTTTGCACTTTACAAACAACGCACTAGTTTTGTTGCTCGGCTATTTTCTTAAAGGCAGTTTCGAGGCGTTTGTTGTTGCAAACTGGTGGTGGATAATGATTGTTGCTCTTGCAATAATTGTTCCAACACTTTGGTTGTTTGTAAAAAAAGCTCACGTAGTTCAAGATGCTACCGACGAAGTTATGGCTCTTCGCGCCGTTGACAAAAACAAATCGTTGTCATTCTTTACTGCAGGTGGTGTGTTCTGCTTGTTTATGTGGGTATTTGTGATTATAGGTTAAAAAATGAAAATAAAAATTTTGTGCGTTGGCAAAATTAAAGAAAAATATTTTTCTGACGCTATCGACGAATATACAAAAAGGCTTAGCCGTTTTTGCAAAACCGAAATTGTCGAGGTTGCAGAGTGCACTGCATATAAAACAGACCTTTCTGCAAGCGAAATTGACAAAATAAAAAAAACAGAAGGCAAAGACCTGCTTGCTAAAATAGAGGGGTTTGGCATTTGCCTTGACATTGGTGGCAAACAACTTTCAAGTGAAGAACTTGCAACAAAAATTGACGAAATAAAGAATACAAATTCGGTCATCACATTTATCATTGGTGGTTCGTTTGGAATGGACGACAGTGTTAAAAATGCCTGCAAACTCAAAATTTCTTTTGGCAAATGCACTTATCCACACCAGCTCATGCGGGTTATTCTTTGCGAACAGGTATATCGTGCCTTTATGATAAACAGTGGCTCTGCCTACCACAAGTGAGGCACTTCACAAGTGCCCAACGGTATGCTCCATATACAGTATGTTTTTGCAAAACTTTTATGGTGCTGCTTTGCAGGGCAGATAACAAAAGCCTCTCTTGTTAAAGGGAGGCGTCAAAACTTGTTTTGACGGAGGGATTCGGCACGGTAAAAAATGTCGAAAATAAACATTAAACAAAACCACTTTGCATATATCTTGGTATGTATACTTTTTTTCATTTAAAACAAGATATTTTGCGGTTTAAAAATGCCGGTTGCGAGGTAGGTGTGGTGGGTAAAACCCATCTTGGATGTGATATTCCATATTTGTTTATTGGCGAAAAGTCAGGCACAAACCTTGTTGTGGTTGCTTCGGTTCACGCAAGAGAACACATCACGTCGTTGCTTGTTGCAAGGCAGGCATGGTTTTATTTTACAAAAAAAGTCAACCTGTTTGGTGGTATATATTTTGTGCCAATGCTCAACATTGATGGTGTTCGTTTGTGTCACGAAGGGGTTGACTGGATAGCGTCAAAAGAACAAAGAGATTTTCTTGTAGAAACAAACGGTGGCTATGATTTCAGCTTGTGGAAAGCAAATGCAAATGCCGTTGACATTAACTGCAATTTCGATGCAGAGTGGGGCACGGGTGCGTCAAACGTAACGAAACCAGCACCACAGGGATATATCGGCACAAACCCAATGAGCGAAAAAGAAAGCGTTGCTCTGGCAGAGTTTACAAAGCAAATAAATCCCGACTACGTGATAGCCTATCATGCAAAGGGCGAAGAAATATACTGGCAGTTTTTTCAGGATGAACAAAAATTAAATCGAGATTATCGCTATGCAAGGTTTGTGGCAAATTATACTGGCTATAAACTGGTTGGGCAAACGCAGTCTGCAGGCGGATATAAAGACTGGTGTGTGCAAAAACTTGGCATACCGGCAATAACGGTAGAGGTGGGCAACGATGCATATTCTCACCCATATCCATATCATCAAATTGACGATATCGTGGCAAAAAATCTGCTTGTTCCGCAAAAAATGCTAAACACAATTTCAAAGGAAAAACAAAATGCAAAACAAGTTTATGAAGGCGGCTATCAACGAGGCTAAAAAAGCCGCTGTAAAAGACGAAGTGCCCATTGGTGCAGTAATTGTATATGACGGCAAAATTATCGCCAGAGGGCATAATACAAGGCAAAAAACGCAAAATGCTATCAACCATGCAGAAATTATTGCAATTCAAAAGGCGTGCAAAAAAGTTGGCAGCTGGCGTTTGATAAATTGCGACATTTACGTTACTCTCGAGCCTTGCCCAATGTGTGCAGGTGCAATTATAAACAGCAGAATTTCTAGCGTGTATTTTGGTGCATACGACCAAAAGGCGGGGTGTGCCGGCACTTTATACAACCTGCCCGAAGACGAAAGGTTCAACCACCGTGCAAAGGTTGTTGGTGGGGTTATGGAGCAAGAATGCGCCAACCTTTTGAGCGATTTTTTCAAACAAAAACGCGAAAAACAAAAACAACAAAAAAACCTCTCTGAATGACAGAGAGGTTTAGTTATTTATGTAAACAAAAAAGACTGCCATAAGGTAGTCTTTTGTTTTTATTGTTAGTTGTTGTAAACTCTTTCAAAGTGCAAATAGCCAGAGTTCATTTCAACAAGTTCTTGTTTAGGAATGAGCTGACCTGCAGTACCACTTGCAGAAGTTGTCATTTCGCGTTGTTCAAAATACATAAAGTATGCATAAGTAGACGCGCTGTCAAGGCTTACGCCAACACGATAAGTGAGTTCATCTTTGTTGTCGTCAAGTTTATATTCTGCACTTGACATAGCAACTGTCACGCCTTGAACTTTTTGTTCGGCAGAGTTAAAGAATGAAAGGCTTGTTGTGTTTGCTTCTTTGAGCATTTCCATATCTACAGAACGGATAGCCAAAAGGAACGCTTCGTTGTCAAAAATAAAGTCGT
>JAFVQA010000114.1 GCA_017505015.1 Clostridia bacterium | reverse complement strand
CTGTGTTAAACTCCCCATTCTCATTAATAGAATGTTCTCCCCTTACTCTGTTAACATCAGGAAGTTCATCATAAAAAAATCTATCTTTAATATAGTTTCTAGCTAAATCTTTTAAATTTATATTTTCTAAATTTTCACTTGCTTCTTTTACTTTTTGCAAAAGATTTTTGTCACAGTCAAAACCATCAAGAATATTTAAATGATTTTCTGGCTTAAGCAAAAAAGTATGTTCATTTTGTCCAAAGATATCTACCAAAGAGGCGGAGATTTGCTTTAAAACGGCTTGATTAGCAATTCGACCATTTATTCTGATTTCGTTTTTTCCCGCCAAAGACATTGTTCTGGCAACTGTAAACAAGCCGTCGTCTGATTCAAAACCAAATTGTTCAAAAACGTTGTCTTTAGGGCAACAAAAAACACCCTCTACAAATGCAGAATTTTGTCCTGATTTGATAAGAGTTTTGTCAGCACGCGCACCAAGCACAAAAGCCAGCGAATCTATAATGATAGATTTGCCGGCACCTGTTTCGCCACTCAAAATATTCAAGCCATTTGAAAACTCAATATAAGTCTCTTCAATAAGGGCTATATTTTTGATATAAAGACTTTTTAACATTATTCAATAATACCCAAAAGTTTTTGATTGAGAATATAAGCATCTTCGTTTGATTTAGCAATGATAAGCAAAGTGTCGTCACCTGCAACACTGCCAAACATTTCTGGAAAATGCAACTGGTCAATAACCATACCAACAGCATTTGCACTGCCACTGAGAGTTTTTACAATAACGAGATTGTTTGCAGAAACAATTGTTATCACAGCTTCACGAAAAACGTTGAGAAATTTTTCTGAAACACGAATATCTTTTGATTTTACTGAAGTATATTTATATTTATTGTTTGACGCAAGTGTTTTTACAAGGCCCAATTCTTTAATATCACGGGAAATTGTAGCTTGTGTAACACAAATTCCACAGTTTGCCAATTCGGCAACCAATTCTTCCTGAGTTTCTACGTCTTTATTTGCGATTATATCCAAGATTTTAGATTGTCTTGTACTTCTGGACATTTGTGTATTCTCCTTTTATTTAAAATTGTTCCACTGAACAAGTTTTTTGTTAAGTTTTTCGTAAAAATTGCCTTTGTTAATTTTAATAAAGTTCACAAAAAGGTTTGATTTTTTAACAAGCATTTTGGCGCCTTTTGGCACTTTTTGGGCAACTTCTTTTCCGTCGATATAAATAGAATTTTCGTCATCTCTGCTTTCAACAACAATGTCTATAAACTCATTTTCGTTAAATACTATTGATCTGTTGTGCAAAGAATGCACACACAAAGGTGTAAGAACCAAAGCATCTATTTTGGGGCTCAAAATAGGACCACCAGATGAAAGAGAATAGCCCGTTGAACCTGTTGGTGTAGAAACAATTACGCCATCACCCTCATAAGTGTCGATATAAACCCCATCACTGAATACGTTTATTTTAGCAATACTGTTTCTGTTTGTGCGAACAACCAAAATTTCGTTGATAAAATTAAAAACTTTATCTTCAAAATCAACCTGCCCCATCATTCGCCTTTCTACGTCATATTCGTTTGATTTAATTGTGAGCAAAGCTTTTTCAAACTCAAAAATTTCAATTTCTGACAAAAAGCCCAGTCTGCCGTTGTTTACAGACAAAATTGGTACGTTTGCTTTTGCCGCTGCTTCACATACGTGAAGAATTGTTCCATCTCCACCAATTACAACGAGAATATTGCATTTATCAACCAGACTGATATCTTCTATAATTTCACAACTAAAACCTAATTTTTGAGCAATGCCACAAAGATTTTCTGCAATGGCAAGTTTTTCATCATAGGTTTTATTTGTATATATTCCAAGGTGCATAAAAACCCTCCAGACCTAATGATTATACAATACTTGTTATAAATATTCAATAGTAAAATAAAAAAAATAAGAGGCAAATACCTCTTATTTTAAAATAATTTCTTTAATAAAATTGATATCAAAGCCATTTTGAACAAGTTGTTCGTTTATAGACGAATGTTTTACAAACTTGTCTTTTACTGCAACAATGCTTATTTGTGGTTGCACATCAAATTGTTGTGCAAAAGATAAAATTTGTTGACCAACACCACCACTTTCCTGGTTTTCTTCAAGAATAATCCACTTTTTGTCATATAAACGCGTTTTTAACAAATCGGAATCTAATGGTTTAACAAACATTGCATTTACAACGTTTATTTTTTTGTCACATTCTTCTTCAACTGTCATGGCAATTTTATTGCAATTTGGTCCAATCGCAAAAATTGTAATTTCGCTGTCATTATTTTTAAGATATTGCCATTTTGCACGTTGAATTTTGCAACTTTCAAACGTTTCGTCACATTCTTTTGGATATCTTATTGCTAAAGGACCGTTGAAAGTTGACGCAAATTTAATCGCCTGTTTAAACTCATTGATATCCTTTGGTGCTATTATCGTCATGTTTGGCATTGAATTGAGATAGCTCAAATCAAATAAACCTTGATGAGTTTCGCCATCTTGACCAACAAAGCCAGCTCTGTCAATACACAAGGTAACAGGTAAATTGTCTATGCACACGTCTTGCAAAATCTGGTCATAAGCACGTTGCAAAAAAGTTGAATAAATTGCAACGAAAGGTTTCATTCCATATTTTGCCATTCCTGCAGCAAATGTCACTGCATGTTGTTCGGCAATGCCAACGTCAAAAAAACGATCTGGATAATTTTTTGAAAAATTTTCTATTCCAGTGCCACCTGGCATCGCTGCACTTATTGCACAAATTTTTTCATTTTCTTTTGCAAGATTGCAAAGTTCATTTCCTAAAGTTTGAGAAAATGAATATTGTTTTTTTGTTTGCTCCGCAGGAGAAATTCCGTGATATTGTTGAGGGTTTTCTTCTGCTGGTTTGTATCCCTTGCCCTTTTTGGTAAGCAAATGTATTATTGCAGGCTTATCCGATTCTAATGCCAACCTTGTAGCGCTTATTATCTCCGAAACGTTGTGACCGTCATACGGTCCGTAGTACTTAAGTCCAAAACGCTCAAAAAATTTGTTGCCCACAAAGCTTTCTTTTATTTT